>SCVR01000043.1 GCA_004296805.1 Dehalococcoidia bacterium | reverse complement strand
ACGGGCCCTCCGCTTGCTCGAGGTCCACGACGATCGAGCGCTTGCCTCGGTTGTCGAGTTCGAAGACTGTACCGGCCTGTCCACCAGGAGCGATCATTCCGGAGGCGCGGAACGGATCACCGTTAGGCGGCTCAATCTTCACCACATCGGCGCCAAGATCTGCCAACAACGCCGCCGCGCTGGGCGCCGCGATCCATGTCGCCAGTTCGAGTACGCGCACACCATCGAGCGGCCGAATGGTCATAGGTGCGATTCCTCAACTGGTGCGGGCGTAGCACTCCAGATCGCTGACCTTCGCGATGTCAGGCACACCTTGCTGGCCCCGATCACTTCGAACGCAACGGGACGAGTTCGGTGAGTACGCCGCCCGTGCCGCCCGGGTGAAAGAACGCGACCGTGCGTCGTCCATCGCGTGTCCGCGGCAGCGGGACCTCTCGCAGCCCCTTCGCCAGCAAGCGGTTCGCCTCGTCTTCCACGTCCACGCAGGCGTAGCAGATGTGGTGCAGGCCTGCGCCCCGTTTCGCGAGGTAACGCGCTGTGCCGCTGGTCGCATCTGCAGTCGGGATCAACACTTCGACTTGAGTCTCGCCCTCGCCGACATCGAAGAAGAAGTTGTGCGTCTGTTCCGGCGCGAAGTAGGCACCCTTCGGCCAATACGAACGTTCCTTATCGATGACCAGCCCGAGGTGATCTCCAAGGATGGCCTGCGTCTCCTCGAAAGAAGCAGCAACCAACCCGATATGGTCGATCCGGACGAACATGGGTACCTCCGCCGCTCAGGCGACTTGAGCGCGTCGAGTCGCCTCTGAGGGCGTGTCGGACGGGATGAGCGGACGAGGCCCCCCGACTGACGTGCCGAACGGCGTCAACATGGCGATGACATCCATCGGCTGGATCCGCAGTTGCTCGCACATCACCAGAAGGACCGACAGCGGCACCTCCGTGCGCCCGTTCTCGTAGTTCGAGATCGAGCCCTGAGTGACGTCGACAGCAGATGCCAGGTCACCCTGCGACAAGCAGAGTTCGCGTCGGCGGTCGCGGACGACCCGCCCCAGGGCGCGCCGGAATCGGACACTTCGGGTGGTTTGTCGTTGATCCATGTGGGGCCCCCTTTCAGCGCCAGCGTAGAGAGAACCACCTCGACCATCCGTGCGTATGTACGTACCACCACGTGGTATACATGCGTATCGTGATGACACCGCCGCAGCAGAAGCACCACCCTGAGTCCGTGGCCCGGGCCGTCTCCGACCGCTGGGCATACCACCGAACTGGAGATTCAGCCGAATCTGTCATCGTGGTCGGTCCGCGGGGTGCTGGTCAGCACCGGTTTCTGGGCGCCCTTGAGGCGCGACTTCGGGCGTCGAAGCGGTACGTATCGTCTCTCTGGGTCACACCTAACCGGCCACCTCTGCTCTCGTCGCTGATGCTCGCCGAACTCCTCGGTGCCCAGGACATCGAGCAACCGACGGCCACCGAGGTAGCCCGACGCCTGCGGCGAGCGATGCGCGACTTGAGCAACGGAGGGCGACCACTCGTCGTGCTGGTCCACGAGTTGCAAGACCTCGCAGCGGAGGACGCTGCGATCATCAGCGATCTGCTGTGCGCGCCACCGGGTGGCTCAGTGCTACTGGTGGCCGCAGTGGCCGAACGTCGCTCAGATGGGACACTCTGGCACCCTCTGCGCGCGTTCCGCGAGCAGGCGCAACGGGCGGATCACTGTGAACTCATCGACTTCCCAACGCTGTCAGTCGAGGAAGTGACGGCCGAAGTAGAACGGCGACTGGGCACGGGAGTCGCATCACCGCGCTTCATCCGAGAAGTCGCCCGAGCCACCGGCGGTCGACTCGATGATCTCGACGATTGCATGCAAGCGATCGAACAACTTGACCCGCGTTTGCGTTCAGAGTTGCTCGCGGCCAGCCGGACACTGCAAGCCCTCCCGGCGCGCGGCGGCCCGTCTGAACATGCCGCCGTCCTGCAACAGGTGCTGGACGAAAGTGGGCGAGCCGTCGCCGCCGCCCTCGGCGTGTGGAAAGATCCTGCCACGGTCGAGGTAGTGAGTGCGCTGACCGGCCTTGGGGACACTGCGGTTGAAAGTGCACTCTCTGATCTGGCCGAACACGGGGTGATCGAGGACGTCCACACTGCAGACTCAGTGGTCACCTTCCAACTGGTCGAACCCCTCGTCGGTGCTGCGCTCGCCGCGCAAAGCCCCCCCTTAAGGCTCCGCCGTATCCACCGTGCGGCCGTGGAACTCATCGAAGCAACACCCAGACCTCTCACCGACGACGAAACGGTCGCCTTCGCCGCCCACTGCTTCAATGGCGACATCACCCTGGATGAGCGACGGGTCGCCTGGATTGGACGATCCGCCACCGCCCTGGTATCACGCAGCCGCTTCGCAGAGGCACGCGAACAGCTACTCAGTCTTGAGCGCGCGCTTCGGCGCTCCCCAAAGCGCAACCCCGGGAGTCGATCAGTCCTGCCATCTCCGCTCGCCCTGTTGCTGGCTGAAACGCTGTCGAGAAGCGGTGAACTGGACGCGGCGGAGGACGTCCTGGCCGACGCGACGGGCCCCACCGGCGAGACCGACATCGCTATCGCGCTTCGTCGAGCCCGTGACCGAGTCGCGCTCGGCCAGAACCAGGAAGCGTGGGAGATCTACGCGCCGATCTTGGCTCACGAGAACCCTGGACGTGACCCCGCGATCACCCAGGCGAGGATCGAAGCGGCCAGCGTCCTACGCTCCATCGGCATGACCGATGAGGCCAGTCAGCAACAGAGCCTGGGTGCGAGCGAGGCACAGGAATCCGGTAACCACCGCCTCACTGTCGAGGCGCGACTCAGCCAGCATCGTGCTCTCTACGCGGCCGGCCGTCCCAACGAAGCGTTGCGATTCGGAAGAGAGGCATTCTCCGTAGCCCGTGCCTCGGGGAGTACACCACTCATTGCGCGCGCGTCCTCAGCCATCGGCGCCGTCCTCTGCGACCTCCGCTCGCTCGAACGAGGGATGCGCTGGTCCAGGCGAGCGTTGCGGCTCGCTGAGGCATCCGACGACTTCGCGACCGTGAGTGGCGCGGGACACCGGTTGGCAACTGCCATGCTGGACGCGGGCGACCTCGCGGGCGCAGAACGAATGGCGCTGCGAATCATGCACCTCGACTCGGACATGCACCGCTCACGGGCCTTGCCGCGCCCACGCTCGTTGTTGCGGGTGATTCAGGCCCTTCGCGGCGAATCCAGTGAGAGTCCGCCCGAAGCCGGGCGCTTCTGGGACGGACGGGAGCCGCTCGACCTCAGTTACTCGCTGAACTCGGAGGTCATCGCCCAGTACACGGAACAACTGGTCAGCGGAAACCCGGAGGGTGCTCACGAGACAGTCTCAACCGGGATCGACTGGTTCATAAAGGCTGGTTCGCGCGGACGATTCCTCGTGTGTGACCTCATCCCGCGGCAGGTCCACGCCGCGATCCTCATGGGCGATCTCGAGGCGGCCGAACGAGCTGTGACCCTGCTCGATGTCGCACGGACGGAAACAGAAGCCTTCGCTGTTGCTGACGGACAGCACCATCTCGCCCGCGGCCGGCTTGCAATGGCCCGCCTCGACTGGGCAGGCGCCCTGCCGCTGCTCGTCACAGCGGCTCGGGAGTTCGGCAGCACAGGAGCCCAGTGGCAACGCATGCAGACCTTGAAGGAGGCGGCGGAGGTGTACCTCAGCCTCGATGACACCGAGCGCGCACAGGCGGTGCTGGCAGAGTGCCACGACTTCTTCACGAAGGTCGGCGCGCGCGACCTGCAGGAGATCCGGTGGCTTTACGCACGCGCGGGACGACGCCCCCCGCGCGCTCGGACATCCCGCACGACGGGTGAACTGTCCGAACGAGAGGTCGAAGTCATGCGCCTTGCCGCTCGTGGGATGACCGACGCGCAGATCGCCGCCGTGTTGCATATCCAGCGCCGAACCGTGACCACGCACATGCACCACATCCTCGCGAAGCGCGGGATCCATTCTCGCCTCGACCTCAGTGAGGCCAACTGGTAGTCACGTCGGCCTCGGGCTGGTGATCGCGCCGCGGCCTATCACCGGTATGCTGCGGCCTTGTCGCGCGCTCGTATGAGTACCCACATCGGAAGGAGCCACCTTGACCACCGAACCCGCAGTTGGCGACGAAGTGACGGGCAGCCAGATCGTGGCGTCCGAGCACTTCGCGAGCCGTATCGTTTCCGGGACGCCGGACGTCTTCAGTACTGCCGCGCTCGGCGCGCTTGTCGAAAAGACCGCAGCCGAGTGGCTGCATACGTTTGTGACCGGCGACCAGATGTCGGTGGGTACGCAGATCACCATTGACCACAAAGCCGCCACGCCTGAGGGCAAACGGGTGACCGTCACCGTCCGTCTGGCTGCAGCCGAACCTCCTCGCTACGACTTCACGTGGACTGCGCAGGACGAAGCCGAGGAAGTCGGATCGGGCACGCACCAGCGGTTCGTGTTGGATCGTGAGCGATTCATGCGACGCCTCGACCGAAAGCGCTAGCGACGTCCGGTTCAGCACCCGCAGTCACCGCATTCCGAGGCAACAGATTTCTGTTACGGCGACTACGCCCGTCATAGCAGTGTTAGCGTCCCGATATCACGTCAGTTTGACGCTTCGGAGGTGGACGCGTGCCAACTATGGACCTTTCGACGTCACGTCGAACATTGCTTCGCGGTGCCGGTCTGGGTGTCGCGGGCCTCGCCGGCGCAGCCTTGATCGGCTGTGGGGACAAGAAGGAAGACAAGGCGGCACCGGCCGCTGCCGGAGGCTCGCCGCAGGCTGCGGCACCGGCCGCGCCCAAGGCCGACGAGCGCGGCGGGACGCTCCGCACGGGCGATGTCAGTGACCTCGTCTGGAACACCGGCTGGCCGTTCGTCACGTCTGCCGGACTCTCGTTTTTCGACTCGACCACGATGGAGACCCTCGTTGAATACGACTCCACCGGAGCGGCCAAGCCGCTGCTCGCCGAGTCGTTCGAACTGAACAAGGACGCCACCAAGATCGTCTTCAAGCTGAAGCCGAACCTGGAATTCCACAACGGTGCCCCCGTCACGGTCGAAGACGTCTTCTTCGGGCTCGACCTCGCGCTCGACCCAAAGAAGTTCGGGGCGACAGGCGTCTCTCACATGCTGCCGTTCGCCAAGATGATCACCGGGCGCAACAAGATCGATGCGCGGACGATGGAGTTCTCCTTCGACAAGAAGCGCGTGAACATCAACGACCTGTTCACGAAGCTCGATGTCACGCATGCCGCAAGCTACCCGGACCTGCTGAAGGGCAAGACCCTCGCCGGCACGGGACCGTACAAGTTCAAGTCGTGGACACCCGGCGTGGGCTGGGAGCTTGAGCCGAACACGAAGTGGCACCTCGCCGACAAGCGCGGCGCGCCGCGCCTCGACTCGATCAAGGGGCGCCTCTTCGCAGATGGCGCGTCTGCAGCGCTGGCCTTCGAGGCTGGTGAACTGGACTACCTCGGTAACGTGACGCCTGCCAACGGGATTCGGTTCAAGGACAAGGGCCTGATGACCGTGCGCCCGAAGAACGGGACGCAGTACCTCGGCTTCAACACCAAGAACCCGACCCTCGCTGACCCCCGCGTCCGGAAGGCCCTCTACCTCGGCATCGACCGAGCGCGGATCGCAAAGGACGTCGGACAGGGTCTCCACCCGGTCACCGTGCAACCGTGGCCAACGACCTCGCCGGCCTTCGACCCACGGATGGAAGGCGCCTTCTACGACCCCAGTCAGGCAGCGGCGCTCCTGAAGACGGCTGGCTTCTCTCAGACGAAGCCACTGCTCATCAGCGTTTCGCAGACCGCAGGTAACCAGGTGGCCGTAGCGCAGATCATCCAGCAGAACTTCAAGGACATCGGCGTCCAGACGACCGTCGACGCCCTGGAGAACGGCGTCTTCCTGCAGCGCCTGCTCTCCGCCAACTACCCGGACATGTTCATGTCTTCGCACACCGGTGCGTCCGACGCCCCGGTGAGCATGTTCCAGTGGATCTTTGCGCACCGGCTCGGCGACAACCCGAGCAAGTTCGACGCCCAGTGGTACAAGGACTTCATCGCCAAGTTGGAGGACCTCGACCCGA
>SCVR01000416.1 GCA_004296805.1 Dehalococcoidia bacterium | reverse complement strand
TCCTGAATGAGACCGTCGCCGAGAAGGGCGCACCGATGCTGCGCGTGCCCGACGTTGGTTCGACGATCATGGTGCACGGCACTGCCGAGCAGAAGGCAGAGTTCTTGCTGCCGATGGTGCGTGGTGAGTCTCGCTGGTGCCAGGGCTACTCCGAGCCGGGCTCCGGCTCTGACCTCGCGTCGCTGCAGACGCGCGCCATTCGTGACGGCGACGACTTCGTCGTGAACGGCCAGAAGATCTGGACCTCCGGCGCGCACCTCGCGAACATGATCTTCATGCTCGTGCGCACCGACCCGGAAGCGCCGAAGCACCGTGGCATCACCTACCTCCTGTCGCCGATGAACGTGCCCGGCATCGAGGTGCGCCCGCTCGTGCAGATGAGCGACGCGCGCGGGTTCAACGAGACGTTCTTCGAGGACGTGCGCATCCCGGTCAAGAACGCCGTGGGCGAGATCAACCGCGGCTGGTACGTGGGCGCCACGCACCTCGACTTCGAGCGGTCCTCGATCGGCTCGGCCGTCGGCCAGCGCAAGATGCTGGATACCTTGAAGGCGTACCTCTTGAAGGAGCGCGACTCGAAGTCGGGCAAGACCCGCCTGGGTCAGGTGGACGCACCGCGCCTGGAGTTCGTGGACCGCTACATCGAGGCGACTGTGGCGAAGACGCTCTCGCAGCGTGTCATCTCCATGCAGGCCCGAGGGCTCATCCCCAACTACGAGGCCTCGATGACGAAGGTGTTCTCCACGGAGTTCAACCAGCGCATCGCCCGCACCTCGACGAAGCTGCTCGGCCTCTACGGTGGCCTGCGCGACCAGAAGAGCGACCACACTCCCATGGGTGGCCGCTGGGCGACGATGTACCTCTCCAGCGTCTCCTCGACGATCGCTGGTGGCACGTCTGAGATTCAGCGGAACGTCATCGCGACGCGCGGCCTGGGCCTGCCCCGCGGCTAGCCCGCAGGCGGTCCATCCGTCCTCGGCACGAGGAAGGGCTCCCGCGAGGGAGCCCCTTCTGTTGGCCAGGCGTACCGGAGGGCGGTTGGTTAGCCCTTCGAGCCCGCGAAGGTGCCGGACCCGAAGGCGCCGAACTGCACCGTCCCCGCGAGGGAGTCTGCGTTCACCGCGCCCGCGAAGTCCAACTTCATCTCGCCCATGGCGCCCGTGAACATCACGCTCCACTTCACCGCGGTGCCGTCCGTGCTCGCGTCGAAGATCGCCTGCTCACCGGCCGCGCCGACCATCGCGCCACTCAGTCCGCCCCCCGAGGCGTCCAGGCGCACCGTGATCGGGCGCTCACCCATCGGCGTCTGCAACTTCAGGTTCCACGTCCCGTCGACGGCCATCGATGTCCCCCGCGTTCTCTCAGATGAGTACTGTGCCTGCTTCGTACCAGCGGTATGCATCGAGGTTATCCCGGGACGCGGCGCGCGAACAGGGCCGCGTCCGAACCACGACCGTGATGCGCCACGCTCGTCGCTAGCGTCCCCGGCGCTCTACGCGGTGTACCACTCGTAGGCCAGACCAGGTGTCGTCAATCGCACACACCTTATTGTCGACGAGGCCGCGCGGCAGGCAGACCTCCCGTACGACGTCCTCGGTCATGTCGGTTGGCACCTTTGATGCCTTCTTTGGCCAGGCGACCCAGATCGCCCCGTCCGGGAACACGGCGGCTCCGAGCGCATCGATGCGGGCCTCGAGCAACGCGCGCTTCGTGGTGAACAGCACAACGACATCGGCGGTGCCGCGGGCCACCGTGCGCACGCTGACGCCCTCTGGCAACTCGCCCAGCGTGGCATCGAAGCCCTCAGGGGCGCCGAGGAGGAGCAGATCGGAAGAGC
>SCVR01000415.1 GCA_004296805.1 Dehalococcoidia bacterium | reverse complement strand
GGGTCGTCCGCCCGCGGGGCCGAGACGGGTCGGGGTACAATTCCCGCCCCTCTTCGCGGCCAGCGACTGTCACGGGGGACATCGAGACAAGACGTATACGTCGCGCCATCGCATTCGGATCGTGATGGCGAGGCGAGGCGTTTTCGGGGGGGATTGACCGATGGGTGTGCCGGGCCTGCCGCCCGCTCAGGGGTTGTACGACCCTGCCTGGGAGCACGACGCCTGCGGCGTGGGCTTCATCGCGCACCTGAAGGGTGTCCGCTCACACCAGATCGTCAGCAACGGGCTCCTGGCGCTCGAGAACCTCGACCACCGGGGAGCGTCCGGTTCTGAACCCAACACCGGTGACGGCGCCGGAATCCTCATCCAGATCCCCCACGCGTTCTTCCGCGACGAGGCCTCCCGCCTTGGCTTCCATCTCCCGGAGCCCGGTGAGTACGGCGTGGGCTTCATCTTCGCGCCGAAGGACGAGGTCGCCCGTAGGCGGGTGGTGGACCTGTTCACTTCGATCGTCGGCGAGCAAGGGCAGACGCTCATCGGTTGGCGCGATGTGCCGACTGACTCGGTCGCGGCGGATGTGGGTGTCAGCGCACTGACGGCCGAGCCGCACATGCTCCATGCCTTCGTCGGGCGCAACCCGATGCTGGATCAGGACGCGTTCGAGCGTCGGCTGTACGTCATCCGCAAGAAGTTTGAGAAGGCTGTCGTCGCCTCGGGAATCCCGGGTGCGGACGTCTCGTACTTGCCGAGCCTCTCGTCACGGACCCTGATCTACAAGGGGATGCTGACCGCGCTGCAGCTGCGCGTGTACTTCCCCGACCTGTCGGACGCGCGGGTAACCAGCGCGATGGCGATGTTCCACTCGCGCTTCAGCACCAACACCTTCCCCTCGTGGAGGCTCGCCCACCCGTACCGGATGATCGCCCACAACGGCGAGATCAACACGCTGCGTGGCAATATCAACTGGATGACGGCGCGCGAGGCGCTCTTCGCCTCGCCGCTCTTCGACGATGTGCGGGACATCCTGCCCGTGGTGCTGGACGAGGGCGGCAGCGACACGGCCATCCTCGACCACGCGCTGGAACTCCTCGTGCAGGCGGGATGGCCGTTGCCGCACGCCATGATGATGCTGATCCCGGAAGCCTGGTCCGGTCACACGACCATGCCCAAGCCGAAGCAGCAGTTCTACGAGTACTTCAGCACGGTCATGGAACCGTGGGACGGCCCGGCATCGGTGACGTTCACGGACGGCCGGTCCATCGGCGCGGTGCTCGACCGCAACGGGCTGCGTCCTTCGCGCTACGTGGTGACGAAGGACGACATCGTCCTCATGGCGTCCGAGGTCGGTGTCCTGCCGATCGAGCCGGAGCGCATCCTTTCGAAGGGGCGCTTGCAGCCGGGCAAGATGTTCCTGGTCAGCCTTGAGCAGGGCCGGATCATCGATGACAACGAACTGAAGATGGGCCTGGCCGAGGCGAAGCCCTACGGCGACTGGTTGGCCACGCACATGCACCCGCTCTCCTCGCTCCCCAGTGGCACGCCGGCCGCGCGCCTGTTGGGCGAGGAACTCCTGAACCGCCAGATTGCCTTTGGCTACACGCTCGAGGATCTGAAGTACATCCTCACGCCGATGGTGTTGAACTCCGAGGAGTCCACGGGCTCCATGGGGTCGGACACTCCCCTCGCCGTGCTCTCCTCCAAGGCGCAGCCGCTCTACAACTACTTCCAGCAGTTGTTCGCCCAGGTCACCAACCCACCGCTCGACGCGATCCGCGAGGAACTCGTGACCTCCGTGGACACCGTCATCGGCCCTGAGGGGAACCTGCTCGATCAGGAGCTGTCGGACATCCACCTCGTCAAGTTGGACAATCCGTTCATCGACAACGAGCAGATGGCGCAGATCAAGGCGCTGAAGGACGACTCGCACTTCCGAACAACCGTCATTCCCATGCTGTTCCCCGCGAACGCACCCGAGGGCAAGGCACACGCGCTCGAGGACGCGATGCAGCACCTCTTCGAGCAGGCGGACGCCGCCATCAAGTCCGGCGCGCGAGTGCTGGTGCTGTCTGACCGTGGCATCGACCGCGACCATGTCGCGATCCCGGCGCTGCTGGCGACCGCCGGCCTACACAACCACCTGGTGCGGGAACGCAAGCGCACGCAGGTCGGCCTGGTGGTCGAGACAGGCGATGCCCGCGAGGTCCATCACTTCGCGTTGCTGGTGGGCTACGGCGCCGGTGCCGTGAACCCGTACCTCGCGCTCGACGGGTTGTCCCGCCTTCGCGAGGACGGCTTTGTCGCCGTTGACCTCGTCGAGGACGAGGCCCACAAGCACTACCTCAAGGCCATTAAGAAGGGCGTGGTCAAGGTGATGTCCAAGATGGGCATCTCCACCGTCCAGAGCTACCGCGGTGCGCAGATCTTCGAGGCGATCGGTCTGGCGCCCGAGTTCGTCGACCACTACTTCACCAAGACTGTCTCACGCATCGGTGGCATTGGACTCGACCAGGTGGCGGCGGAGTCTCTGGAGCACCACCACCGTGCCTTCCCGACGCGCGATGGCGGCGTGCATGAGTTGAACTGGGGCGGCCAGTACCAGTGGCGTCGCGATGGCGAGTACCACCTGTTCAACCCGGACACGGTCTTCCGCCTCCAACACGCGACCCGTACCGGGCAGTTCAACATCTTCAAGGAATACACCACGCTGGTGAACGACCAGAGCCGCCAGTTGGCGACGCTCCGAGGGTTGTTCGAAATCAGGCCGGCCGGCGCCCCCGTCCCCATCGACGAGGTGGAGTCTGCCGAGTCGCTGTTCAAGCGCTTCAAGACCGGCGCCATGTCGTACGGCTCGATCAGCGCGGAGGCGCACGAGACCCTCGCGATTGCGATGAACCGCATCGGCGGTAAGAGCAACACCGGCGAAGGCGGCGAGGACCGGCGGCGATTCGTCCCGGACGCCAACGGCGACTCTCGCCGCAGCGCGATCAAGCAGGTGGCTTCGGGTCGCTTCGGCGTCACCAGCGAGTACCTCGTCAACTCGGACGAGATCCAGATCAAGATGGCGCAGGGCGCGAAGCCCGGCGAGGGTGGCCAGCTGCCGGGCCACAAGGTCTACCCCTGGATCGCCGAGGTACGTCACGCGACGCCTGGGGTCCCTCTGATCAGCCCGCCACCGCACCACGACATCTATTCCATCGAGGACCTCGCGCAGCTGATCCACGACCTGAAGAACGCCAACGTGAAGGCTCGCATCAGCGTGAAGCTGGTCGCAGAAGTCGGCGTCGGCACGGTTGCGGCTGGTGTCGCGAAGGCCAAGTCGGACGTGGTGCTGATCAGCGGCCACGACGGCGGCACGGGCGCGAGCCCGCTGACCTCGCTCAAGCACGCTGGTGTCCCGTGGGAACTCGGCCTTGCTGAGACGCAGCAGACGCTCGTCCTGAACCGCCTGCGCGACCGCATCACTGTCGAGGTCGACGGCCAGCTGAAGACCGGGCGGGACGTCATCATCGGCGCCCTCCTTGGTGCCGAGGAGTTTGGCTTCGCGACCGCGCCGCTGGTGGTGATGGGCTGCGTCATGATGCGCGTCTGCCACCTCGACACCTGTCCGGTGGGCATTGCGACGCAGAACCCGAAACTGCGCGAACAGTTCGCGGGTCGCGCCGAACACGTCGTCAACTTCTTCCGCTTCGTCGCCGAAGAGGTCCGCGAGTACATGGCACAACTCGGCTTCCGCAACCTGGACGAGATGGTGGGGCGGAGCGACCTGCTCGACATGCGCCCAGCCGTCGACCACTGGAAGGCCCAGGGCCTGGACCTGTCGCGGATCCTGTACCGCCCCGAGGTTGGACCGGACGTCGCCACACACCAGATCGCCTTGCAGGACCACGGTCTGCAGTTCGCGCTCGACCAGAAGCTCCTCGTGCAGGCGGCGCCGGCGCTCGACCGTGGCGAGCACGTGAAGATCGAGATGCCGATCCGCAACGTGAACCGGACCGTAGGCACCATCCTCGGCGCTGA
>SCVR01000414.1 GCA_004296805.1 Dehalococcoidia bacterium | reverse complement strand
GCTCTTCCGATCTGGCTGGAGCACGCGACCGTGTCAGTCCTACTGGCGCGCCACGGGCCTCGACGGATGGCGGGCCGTGCTACCGCGGACGGCTTCTACATCCTCGGGCGAGTCGATGAGGTCACGCTCCGTTCTTGTGCTGAAGAGGCGCTCTCCCGGATGCAACGTGGGGAGTCAGGGCTTGCGGTCTCCCCGCTGTGCGGCACCAACATCGCGGTCACCGGTGCCGTGACCGCTGCCGCGACAATGGCCACCCTCTCGCGAGGTCGAGACCTGGGGATCCGAGACCGCTTTGGGAACGCGTTCACCGCGGCGATGCTCGGGGTCATCCTCGCCCAACCACTGGGCCGACTCGTGCAGGCGCACTTGACGACACGGTCAGACCTCGGTGGGATCCAGTTGGTGGGGGTTCGCACGCTACTGCCGGGCGTCCGAAAGGTCGTGACGCGTCACGCGTGAGTCTCCGACATTAAAGGAGCAGCGTCCCCTGCCCGGGCCGAGGAGGGACTTCCTCGATGCACTCTGGGTCGTCGTTCACCACCGAGTTGACGCGCGTACTCACCGGGGTCGCCGTCAGGAAGTGCACGGGCGCCGGCACGAGCAGCTCCTGCAAGCGCTTCGGGGTCTGCTTCGGGTAGAGCCATTCATCCATGGCTGCGTCATCGGTCAGGATGACCGGCATCCGATCGTGGACTCGTGCAACGACCTCGTTCGGCTCGGTGGTGATGATCGTGAACGTCGTCGTCGGCTCGCTCTCGCCAGCGAGGCGGGCCGAGGTAAACAACCCGGCGAACCCGAAGACCTGACGATCCGGACGATGGAACCACGTGGGGATCCGCTGCTTCCCCTCGGCAGACCACTCGAAGAACCCGTCCGCGGGGACGACGCACCTCGTGGCCGCGAAGGCCTCGCGGTACGGACGGCGTGACGCCAGCGAATCGGCCCGCGCGTTGATGTGCTTCGCGCCCTCGCGGCGGCTCGTTTCGTACCAGTTCACCAGTCCCCAGGTGGCCGGCCGGAGGCTCCGCGCCTCCTGGTCCGATGTCACAATCCAGTACGGCTGCATCGGCGCAACGTTGTAGCGTGGCGTGTAGGACCACTCGACGAGTTGCTCCACAGGGACCCCAAGGACGCGTGCAACCTCGTCCTGGTTCTCTTCAGTGATGGTGAATCGCCCGCACATGCGTCGAGTGTACCGAGGACGCTTGAGAGAACGGCCCCGCCTAGCCGTCACCTGCCGTGCTGATGTCGGCGGTCAGGGAGGCACCAGCGGCGGTGTGGTCCAGGCTCGCGGCCAGCCCATCGATGAACGCCCGCTGTGCGGGGCTCAGCGCGACGGTCGGCCATGCTTCCAGCACTCGCCGCTGGGCTTCGTCCTGGCTCACGTCCTGGTGCATGAGCAGCGCGATCGCGACGGTGGCGGTGCGTCCGCGCCCTTCGGCGCCGTGGAGGTAGAGGGCGGCGTTCGGGACCTCGTCGGCCTCAGCGTCGAGCCAGCGCATGAGGTCACTCAGTTGCCGCGTCGTGGGCGCATCGCGCTCGGCAATCGGCAATCTGCGCCAGTGGATGCCAAGACCGTCCATCTCGTCAGGATCGTCGCAGCACTCGTCTCGCAGATCGACCACATGCGTGATCCCATGGAGTCGGAGACGCAGATATCCGGGGCCGTCCAGCGCGGGTCCGATGTGCAGCCACGACGCAACCTGACCCGCTCGGAAGGAGTCGCGTCCGAAGACCGCACGCAATGGGGCCCACAGCATGGTCATACCCGCCGCCGCTGCAGGCGTGACTGTCCGCCCGCTGGCGCAGGATACCAAACTCGCACGGTTGGACGGTCAGGAGGGGGGACGGCAGCCGCGTTAACATAGCGTTGCGATTCTCCGCACCCGCCCCCTCTAGGCTGAACGCATGGCGCGAATCGCTGGAGGCCAGATGTCCACAGTCCTCGTGGTGGAGGACGACGCCGCGATCCGAGAGGCTGTCGCCTATAACCTCGGCCTGGACGGCCACACGGTCCTGACTGCCGAGGACG
>SCVR01000413.1 GCA_004296805.1 Dehalococcoidia bacterium | reverse complement strand
GCTATTGCGAGGACATCGATGGCGCGCGTGAGGTCGTCGTCCCGCTCGACCTGGTCGATCTCGAACGTGCGCTGCGCACGCGGGTTGGCTTCGGCGATGCGGGTAGCGAGCCAGGCGAAGTCGACATCGCCGTTCCCGGGTGCGCGGTGGTCGAGCAGGCCGCGGACATCATGCAGGTGCAGTTCCACCAGCCGAGGGCCCACGAGGTCCCACCACGCTGAGCGGTCGGTGACGCCGAGCCGGTGGTGCACCTCGGCGTGGCCAACGTCGTGGACGTAGCCGACGACCTCGGGTGGGTAGGGGGTGAAGAGGTCAGCGGCCTCGTGCGGCAGCGGGATCTCGTGGTAGTGGAGCCGCGTCTCGATGCCGAGGGTGATCCCGCGGCGGCTCGCCTCTTCGGCCATCGTAGCGAGGCTGCGCCGTGCGGCTTCGAGGGACGGTGCGGCGATGGCGGCTCGCTCCCGCACCGTCTCGTCGATGGCTGCTGCCCACTCGTCACGCAGGACCTCGCGGCGGTCGTACATCGAGCGCAGGCGTCGCTCGCCAGCGAGCAGCCGGTTCCCTACGCCGCCGAGGTGCACCACGACGATCGACGCTCCGGCGTCTGCGGCGAGCGCGATGGAGCGGAGGTGGAAGTCGACCGCTAGGCCGCGCTCAGTTTCCTCGGTCGATCCGAGGTTCAGCTCACGGTTCCAGCCGGCCGACGGATGTCGCTCCAGCGGCGCCGGCGCATGCACGCCGGTCACCGGCAGCGAGCCGTATCCGAGAATCGCGCCCGCCTGCTCCGCGGTCATCGAGTGGTTGATCTCGACGCCGCGGTAGCCGAGTTCTCCGGCGCGCTCCATGAACGCGCCGAGAGAGCGCTCGAAGCGCGGCTGCACGGCCCACATCGTGGAGAGTGACGGCAAGAGAGGGTTGATCGCCATCAGCGAATCCTCGCGCGTCCGAAGATGAGACGCCAGCCGCAGATGGCACTGCCTCGCGACCACATCGCTATGACGTCGGAGCGAGACCCTTCGTGGCGATCACGTCGTCCAGGAGCTCCCGCACGTTCCCGAGGACGGTGTCATATGGGAAGTGCCCCACGGTCTCCTCGCCGCGCTTGAGGTTGACCCCCAACGGCCCGCACCACAGGCCGATGTCGGCGTCGTCGGTCTCACCGGGCCCGTTTACTCGGCAGCCCATGATCGCGATCGTGACGCGGTACTTCGAGGCGTACTCGGACATCTGCTTCACGTCCCGCGCGAGTTCGATGAACGCCTCGTTCTCCACGCGTGAGCAGGAAGGGCAGGAGATGATGTTCAGGCCCTCTCCGAAGTTCGCCGGCACCGAGCGGAACCGTCCATTGGCGATGTCATCGAGGAGTGCGCGGCCGACGGTGATCTCCTGGCCCTTGTCCTCAAACGGCAGGGTGAGCGAGACGCGGATCGTGTCGCCAATGCCTTCGGCCACCAACTGCTCGAAGGCGATGCGCGTCTTGATGATGCCGTCGGGGGGCATCCCCGCCTCGGTCACGCCGAGGTGCAGCGGCACGTCCGGGCGCTGCGAGGAGAAGCGACGGTTGCCCTCGACCACTTTCAGCCAGTCAGAGTCCTTCAGCGACACCACGAAGCGATGGAAGCCCAGGTCATCGAGCATCTGGGCATGCTCGAGGGCGCTCTCCACCATCGCGCCCACGTCGTCGGTGCCGAATTTCGCGGACTTCTCCGGGTCGACTGAACCGCAGTTCACGCCGACGCGCAGCGCGATGTCATGCTTCGCTGCGACATCCGCGATGAAGGCGACCTTGTCGCGCACACTCTTCTCGCGCTCGTGGTGGTGGAGGTGGCCGGGGTTGTACCGGACCTTGTCGACGAGTGGCGCCACGAGGGCGGCCAGCCGGTAGTTCTCCTGCAAGTCCACGGACAGGTTCGCGCCGAGGTCACGCGTCCGCGCGCGCACCTCAGCAAGCGCGTCGACATCCTTGCGGCTGTCGACGGCGATGCGGATGACATCCGCCCCGGCGGCGTGGATCAGGCGTACCTGCCGCACCGTCGCTTCGATGTCCTGGGTGCGGGTGGCAGCCATCGACTGCACAGCGATGGGTGCGCCGCCGCCGATCTGGGTGCGGCCAACGCGGACGGCACGGGTGGGCTTGCGGCGTGCGTTCAGCGGCATCGATCGCTCCAGAATCGCGAAGTCCGTCGGATCACGTGCAGGGTACTGCGCGCGCTAGCCGCCGACGATGCGGGAGATGTCGGCAAAGGTGACCACCACCGCCAGCACGAGGAACGCCGCCATTCCCACGAGATGGA
>SCVR01000412.1 GCA_004296805.1 Dehalococcoidia bacterium | reverse complement strand
AGTCGCCCGCCGCCGATCGCCCCGATCAGGAACCCCAGCGCGAACGCGGCCGAACCCAGACTCGCCACCGTCGCCATGCCGAGGTCGCGTCCCGTATCGATCTGCAGCGCCTGCGCCGAGACGTTCGCGAGTGAGGCCGCGAGGCCCGGGCCCAGCATCATCCCGGCGAGGATCACGGGGAACGAATCGCTCCACGCCACGGTGGAGAACCCGACGGCCATCAGGCACGCCCCAGTAAAGACCAGCCAGCGTCGAGAGAAGCGGTCAGCGAGGCGTCCAAGGAGCGGCTGTGAGAGCCCGCCTGCCATCTGCTGGCCCGCGAACACCAGGCCCACCATCGTCGCAGTCGCGCCGACGCGTTCCTCGAGGTGCACGGCGAGGAACGCCATACTGACGCCGGTCGCGAGCGCGAAGCAGATGCGGAAGAACAGCAGCGCCTGCATGGTCGGGTGGCGGGCGATTGTCCCCCAGGGCGCTGTCAGTCGTGCGACGCCGCCCTGTGCCCGAGGTGGCCGCGCAGGGAGGATGACGAGGATCAGCGTGAAGACCACGGCATAGAGTGCCGCCATCGCAAGGAAGACCGCCTCCATGCCAGCGCGGTCACGGATCACGCCCGCGACCAGCGGACCAATGCCAAACCCCATGAAGTCCGCGACGCCGAAGGCACCCATGTACCGCCCCTCGGAGCCGGACGGCGCAAGGTCACCGACGTACGCCTGGGCATTAGAGAAGATCAGCGCGGAGCCGATGCCTGAGAGCCCTCGGAACAAGATCACCACCGCGAGCGTGTCGGCGGTCCACCAGCCGACCGCAGATGCGAAGTATGCGAACGCTCCCAGGAGGAGGAACGGCTTCCGCCCGAAGCGATCCGCCAACTTCCCGGCAAACGGGCTGACCACCAGCTGCGGGATCGCGAAGGCCGACATGGTCAGCCCGATCGTCGCGCCGCTGGCCCCGAACGACTTCGCATAGACGGGGAGCAGGGGGAGCACCATCCCCAGCCCCATCGTCGCCGTGAAGATCGAGAGCGCGATGATGAGGAACGGGCGGCTGAGCATCCATCGATGCTACCCCGCCGGGTGGTCGGGAACGATTGCCGTCTCCGGGGCCGAAAGCCTCTGCCGTTCCGGCGCTACCATCCGCCTGCGAGGCCACATCGAGGGCTGCGTCAAGTCGAGGAGTGAGCGATGCCGCCAACCGTAGGAGTCGCCATCCAGGCATTCAACGCGCACGACTTCGTGACACAGGTCCGGCAGGCGGAGATGTCCGGGATTCCCGTCGCGTGGACCACCATCGGCGGCGCCGGTGGTGCCGACCCGCTTACGGTCTTCGCGGCAGCGTTCGCGGCCACTGACCGCATCCGCCTCGGCACCGCGATCGTGCCGACGTGGCCCCGTCATCCGGTCATCATTGCGCAGCAGGCGCAGGCGCTCGCACAGCTGGCGCCGGGCCGCCTCCGTCTCGGTGTCGGGCCGTCGCACGAGCCCGGTATGGTCCGCAACTTCGGCGTGCGCTGGGTGGCGCCGCTCACACAACTCCGCGAGTACCTCACGGTCATCCGCATGCTGACGACGGAAGGCTCGGTGGAGTTCGAGGGCCGTCACGTCACCGCGCGCGCCACCATCCGCGACCCCCAGCCAGTCGAACTCCTCGCATCCGCGCTTCGTCCGAAGTCGTTCGAGGTCTGCGGCGAGATGGCGGACGGCGCTATCTCCTGGATGTGCCCGGCTTCCTATCTCATGCGCGAGGCACTCCCAGCGATCGCCCTCGGCGCAGCGCGCGCCGGTCGTGACACCCCGCCGCTCATCGCCCATGTGCCGATCATGGTTTCCGAGGACCGCGAGGCCGTCCGAGCGCTGGCCCGCCGTCAACTGGGCAACTACGCGAACGTGCCCTTCTACCTCGCCATGTTCCACGCCGCTGGCTTCCCGGAGGCGGCTGCGGGCTATTCCGATGCGATGCTCGATGACCTCATCGTCTCCGGCACGGTGGACGAAGTCGCTGCTCGACTGACCCAGATGATCGAGGCCGGATGCGGCGAGATCCTCGCGCATCC
>SCVR01000411.1 GCA_004296805.1 Dehalococcoidia bacterium | reverse complement strand
AATGTTCAAATGCACCAGAGGTCGAAGCCTCTCCACATCCCGCCTGTCACGCTCGAAAGCGAACCGCTGACCGAACAGGACGTGGTAGCGCTCTTTCATCAGCTTTGCGCCCTCGATGCATTCCCAGGCATTCACGTCCTAGCAACTAGCCAGAGTCAGACATATGACTCTTTAGTGTTTTTCCGTTGTCCGAGCGATTCCCCGGGGTTGGCCGTGGCGCAGTCTCCATTAGGGTTGGCACCATCAGTCCTCGGGGCGGTCCCCGAGTTTCAGACGCGCAATTTGACGCTTGAATTCAAGAACAATTTAGACGCGTTGATTGACGAGTTTGAATCAAACTCACGACCTAAGCAGTACCAACACGTCGATATTTGTGTGTGTTGGAGTACCGTGCAGGACTCGTTCGCCGGTTACGACCTATCCGAGATCGGCCCCTCCAACTTGGATCGGCGTCGCTACCCTGGCGCCACCCACCTTCTTCAGCGTGACGGCGAGTTCCATGTAATTCAAGTTGTGATGCTCTCTGCCGTGCGCCAAGTGCTGGAGTCCGGAACTCTGAGACTCCGCACGTAACGTTTGATATCGGGGTGCCCATGCCAATCCGAGGCTACGTACTCATCGAGACCGGAGTCGGGCAGACGCGCGCGGTCGCGGACGCGATGCGCGCCATCCGCTCCCGGAACGCCTCGATCACCGGGGTGGACACCGTGACCGGGCCGTACGACGTCATCGTGACCCTGGAAGCCGAGGACCTGAACCGGCTCGGGAAGGCGATCACGGAAGAGATCGCCACCACGCCGGGGGTCTCCCGCACCACCACCTGCCTGAGCGTCGACCTCTCCTGACGCGACGCCTCGGAGGGCCCCCATGCGCTTCCTCTGGCTCGCCATCACCACGCCGACCCGCGCCGCCATGCTGACCGAGGGCATGACGGAGCACGAGCGCGCGGCGTATGAGGCGCACACGGTCTACCTCGACAGCCTGCGCGAGCGAGGCATCCTCGTGCTGGCGGGGCGCACGGATGAGGTGGTCCCGCGCGGGCTCGAGATCGTGCGTGCGGACGGCGAGGCCGAGGCGCGCGCGATCCTCGCGGCCGACCCCTTCGTGGCTCGCGGCGTCGTCTCCGCGGAGGTCGTCCCGTACCGCCTCGCGCACCTCTACCCGGAGAACGCCGGCCCGGACGCCTGAGGCCTCCTGCACGTCAGCCTCGTCTCGCAAGGCCTCGGGGGCCTCCCGGGGGCACCTCAGACTCACTTCAGACTCACCTTCACGCCGGGTGTTAGACCGTTGCAACGCATCACGGTGGCCCGTTGCTCAACGGGGTGTCGCGCGGGCGCATGCTTGGAGTGCTGGAAGGAGAACCAATATGCCAGCACTCGGAACCAGTCTGCTTCTGATCGCGGTCGGCGCCATCCTGGCGTTCGCGATCAATGTCTCGGTGTCGGGGGTCAGCCTCTACACCGTCGGCGTCATCCTGATGATCGTCGGCGGCATCGGTGCGCTGATGTCGATGTTGTTCTGGACGAGCTTCGCGCCGTTCGCACGGCACGAAGTCCAGTAGGGCCCTCCCTACCGGCCTCGGACGACGCATCCAGCGCCGTCCGGCGAAGGAGCAGCCCCATGGGCTGCTCCTCTTTCGTTGTAGGGGCGGATGGGCGTCCGGTAGCGACGCCGGCGCGGTCACCTCGGACCTGACGTGAGGCCACGCTGCACATGGGCAAAGGAAAGCCCGCCGTGAGGCGGGCTTTCCTGCCGCCGGCTTCGATGACTGGCGGGCCATCGAAGCCGACGGTCAGGTGAGGTGCTGCGGGTCTAGTTGCGACCCTTGCCCTTCCCCTGGGACTTTCCGTGCGAGCCGCTCGAGTGACTCGCTCCGGTGACGGCCTCGTGGTCGTCGTCATCGTCGTCATCGTCGCGGTCGGCGTTGGCGTGGATGTCGCCACCGCGGGCTGCGGTCGAGACGCACTGGCCCTGGTTACGGAAGCCGAGGTCCATCCAACCGCCGTCCTTGCAGTCGTCCATGTCGCCCTTGTTGGCGTGGTCGCCGTCTCGGTCGTCATCGTCGTCTTCGTCGCCGGTCGTGGCGGGCTTGACGGTGATGTTGACCGTGCCGGTGTCGATCAGGCCAGCCTGGTCGCGGACGATGTAGGTGAAGGAGTCAGGGCCGGAGTAGCCCGTCACCGGCGTGTAGAGGACCTTGCCGGTCGCGTCGATGACCGCCGTGCCGTGCGCCGGGCTCGTCACTGAGCCCACGGTCAGGGTGTCGCCGCTGTTGGCGTCCGTGTCGTTCGCGAGGACCGCGATGGTCTTCGCCGTGTCGAACTTCACGGAGACCGTGTCGTCCACCGCGACCGGTGCGACGTTAGTGCCGGCGGGAAGGACGGCGAGCGTCACGGTCCCGGTGGCGGTGCCGCCCTGGCCGTCCGACACCACGTAGGTGAAGGTGTCAGCACCGAGGAAGGCGACGTTCGGGGTGTAGAGCACGTTGTTGCCGCTGAGCGTGGTGGTGCCGTTCGCACCCTGCGTCGCCGACACGAGCGTCAGCGTGTTGCCGTCGGCGTCGGTGTCGTTGGCGAGCACCGGGATCGAGACTGTCCCGATCACTGACGTGTTCACGTCAGCAACCGCGACCGGTGCGTCGTTTACCGGGGTGACCGTGACAGAGACGGTTGCGGTGGCCGTGCCGCCGTTGCCGTCGCTGATCGTGTACTGGAAGGTGTCCGCGCCGCTGTAGTTGGCGGTCGGGACATACGTGAGCGAGGCGCCGGCGTTCGAGGTCACTGCCCCGTGTGCCGGTGCGGTGAAGCCCGTGATCGTGAGGGTGTTGGAGTCCGCGTCGGTGTCGTTGGCGAGCACCGTGAGCACCGTGGAGGTGTCCTCGACGACGGTGACGGCGTCGGCGTTCGCTGCAGGCGCGGTGTTCGCGGTCTGTGCGAATGCCGTACCGGTCAGGATCAGCGCGCCGACGATGCCAGCGGTGGCGAAGAGGGTGGTTGTGCCCTGACGGAACGATCCGCGGCGTTTGATCGCCTTCGGTGTCGTGGATGTCATGGATAGTCCTTCCAGGGCGGGAAGAGATGCCCTGCCACTAGAACGGGAGGGTGGGGACTCCGTTCGGACGGCTTCCGGAATCAGATTCGACGGGACGGGGTGGCCGAATCTGGGCTCCGCCTTGTGTGCGAAGAGATACTGATCCGGCAGGCGTGCTGGCTATACTCCGCGCGCGCCGGGGGGGGCGCGTTATAGGAGGTGGGTGATGGGGTTCCGGAAGGTGGCCGGACTCGCCGGTATTGGGTTCGTGGTGCTGCTGGTCGGGTCGTTCCTGATGTACGGCAGTCCGCCATCGACGGCTGCCAAGCCCGACGAGATCGCGAAGTACGTGGCAGACACCGACTCGTTCCTGCTCGGTGGGCTCGCAGGCATACTCGGTGCCGCCCTGATGATCCCGTGGGTGGCGGGGTTCGTGATCCCATTCGCGGAGAGTGACCGGGCGCGGGGCGAGGGCTTCGCGCTGATGATCGCAGGCTCGACGCTCGTGGCCTGTGCCGCCATCGGCACCGCCCTCGCCCTGCTGGCGACGCTGGGGCTGCGGACCGAGGAACTCGATGGTCCGACCGTCCGCGTGCTCTGGGACGCCTCGAACGTCGCCTACTCGTTCTCGATCCTGTTGGTGGTCCCCGCTGCAGGAGCGACCGCGCTCGCCGTCCTCAAGCACGGGCTGATGCCGCGCTGGTTCGGCTACCTCTCGGGGGTCGCGGCGTTGCTCGGCCTCAGCGCCATCCCGGGATTCGTCGCGACCGGCGACGCGGCGATGCTGCTGCTGTTCGGCTTCGTCGGGATGCTGGTGTGGGTCCTCGCTTCGTCGGTGCTGATGGTGCGAGGTGGTGCCGTGGCGAAATAGCGCTCGCCCAGCCGGGTGCTTACACAGAAGCCCGCCGGGGGAGGCGGGCTTCTGTGTGGGAGCCGCGGGGAAGGCTCAGGACGCTCTCGGCGCCGGGGGGCCGGCGTAGAGGGGGCGTGTCGAGGTTTCGTAGCGGGCGACGTAGCCCGCGGCGAGGCTGGCGAGGGCGAAGGTGAAGTGCACTACGTGGTCGGCCTTGTTGGAGGCCACGCTCATGTGGCCCCAGAGGTCGGCACTCATCAGGTTCAGGAAGAAGCCCATCATGAAGATGGCGCCGTACAGCAGTGCCGCGTTCGCCCTCGCCCGGCCGGCGAGCATCAGGCCCGCGCCGATGGAGAGCAGACCACCAGCGAGGTGTACGGCGCCGTGTGTGGCGTTCGCGGTGAGGACGGCATCCGGCCGGGTGCCGACCAGGTTCGAATCCAGCAGGGCCAGTCCGCCGATGACGACCATGAGCCCGCCGCCGACGACCATCCACCACTTGGCGATATCGCTGCCGTGCATCTGCATTCCCCTCGTTGGTGCCTCGTGAGGCGACGCTCGGGCTCGATCCGGGCGTCGCACGTATCAACCTATCGAGGAGGGCGTTGCAGAGGCGGTAGCAGGTTCATGCAAGGCATTGCGGAGCAATCGCTAAACGCGAGGGAGTATCGTGTCCTTATGGGGAGCGCCCCGAGCGAAGCGAGGATGGCGATGCCCAAGTCACAGAAGGAAATCGACCGCGAGCTGGAACGCGGGCTGGCGGACGAGTCGTTGAAGGCGCCCGTCACCGAGCGCCGCGTCACGGCTGTCCTCGCGCTCAACTCGTCGGAGTTCGCCCAGTGGTGCGCGGACAACGGGAAGAACGCCCGCGACCGCAACCTGCTGATGATTACGCCGGCGACCACGCGGAACCTGAAGGACGCCCACCTGGAGATCACTCCGAGGGGGATGTG
Source organism: Dehalococcoidia bacterium (assembly GCA_004296805.1). Classification (GTDB taxonomy): domain Bacteria; phylum Chloroflexota; class Dehalococcoidia; order UBA2979; family UBA2979; genus SURF-43. Next base: position 3,239 of record SCVR01000411.1, on the reverse strand, counting down.
GCGCTCAGACATTCATGTACTGATGCAGGGACTGGTCCCCGCGCTGGACGCGCCCTCGCAGCGCCGTCTCGCCTCGATGGGCTGGGGCCAGCCGATCCCGTAGCCCTGAGGTTGCGGGGCAGAACGAACTGAGGGGCGCTTTCGCGCCCCTCAGTGTTGTGTGCAGCAGTGTGTGCAGTCGTTGGGCGCCTACCGGGCCCAGACGATGGGCGACTCGCCTGCGGCGCTCAGCGCGGCCACGCCGACGTTCCCGCCGGGGCGGCAGGGCTGCAGCGGCCCGTACTGGCGATCAGCAGCCGGCACTACGAACGGGATCCCGGTCGGCACCCCAGAACAGTCACGCTCGTAGATGCGGAACCCGGTCACTGACGCGGCCGTCGAGTCCCACAGCACCGTGACGCGGCCCCGCTCGGCCTCGCCCACGGGCACCGACATCAGGAGGTCGGGGATCGCGCCCGTCAGGCGGACATAGGTCGGCGCAGCCGGCCCGCCGATGTTGATCGAGGTGGAGCCCGCCACGAACGTCGTCGTGCGGTCGTTCACCGCCACGGTGTAGGTGCGGCCAAGGACGAGGTCGCCCGTGAGCGCGACCCGGTTGGTGACCCAGCCAATGATCGCCGGGCAGGCCGCGAGGGTCTGCGGCACGCGGTTGTAGACGGTCACCTCGAAGGTGTCGCCCGTGCGCTTGGTGTCGATGCGCTCGAACTTCGCGCAGCCGGCGACGACGGAACTGATCACGGCCCAGTACGACGGCGCCGTTGCGTCGCTCCGGACGACCTCGATGCTCTCGATGGAGGCGCGCTCAAGGCCGGTGGGCGGCGTCGCAGGCTGGCAGCGGACGAAGAAGCCTTGCCCGGCGGCCAGCATGGGGACCGCGGCGGCGAAGGGCGCGTTCACGAACGTCGGGGTGGCGGAAGCGGCGACGAAGACCTGCCACTGCCCGTTTACGGTCACAGCAAGCACCACCGGGGTGCAGCCGGCCGAGGTCAACCCTGCCGACAACTCGGATGCGGTCACGACCCTCGATGTCGCCAGGAGGGCAAGGTCGCCCGGTTTCGGTGCCGCGCCCACGAACGGGGGCGAGACCGGCGGCAAGGGTGCGACCTGCGCTTGGATGCGGCTCGGCGCGAGGAGCGCGACGCCGAGTACGAGGGCCGAGGTGGCGGTGGCGAGCCACCGTGTGAGTGAGAGACGTGACATGGACCCTCCCGGGCGGTCTACCTCAGGTAGACGCTGGGACGCCTCGATCGGTTCCAGTACACCCTAGCCGCCCGGCGTCGAAGCCTGCCCGCCCCGCCGGAGCGCAAGGACGCCAGTGGTGATGATCACCAGGTGGACGACGATGAACGCCCCGTAGGAGCCGGCTGAATAGCCACGGTTGATCCAGATGGCGTCCGCGACCACCCCTCGGAACACCTCGGCCAGCACGACCGTGAGGATCAGCAGTCCCGCCTGGCCCGCCCGCGTTGAGCCGTACACCAGCATCGCGCCGAGGACGCCCAGTTCCGCGATGAACACCATCCACGCGTCGTTGAAGGCGCGGACGCCGTTCGGGCCAGCATCGAATGGCAACGTGTCCGCCATGTAATCGGAGTTGAAGCCCAGGATGTACACGTTCATGAGCGTCAGGAGCAGGTAGAAGCCCCCGACGGCACGCATCCACCACACCCGAGTCTGCATCGTTACCCCCTCGTACCTCCGCCCCCTCAGGCGGACGCGCGCAGCCTAGCGCGCCCCTTCCGGTGCTGTGAGGGCTGCACGGTGCCGAACGTCCCCCGGACGGGCGACCCTCGGCACCCTCGGGCGCTCGCCTCACGCGCGACAATGGCCCGCAGCAGCCGGGCGACCGCCGGAGGGCCGGATTGTGACCTCGACGACCACTGTGACCGAACCACTGCCGGTACCGCACGCGCCCGGCGGCCCCGTCCTAGAGCTGCGCGGGATCACGAAGCAGTACGGAGCGCTGACGGCGGTGTCATCGGTCAGCCTGACGGTGGCTGCGGGGGAAATCCTCGGACTGCTCGGGCCGAACGGCAGCGGGAAGTCGACGACGCTCAACCTCGTCATGGGCTTCATCAAGCCCACGTCGGGCGAGGTATTCATCCACGGCCACTCGCTGCGCACCGCCCCGCGGGACGCTCTGGAGGACGTCGGTGGTCTGGTCGAAGGCAGCGCCTTCTACCCGTACCTCTCCGGGCGTCTGAACCTCGAGATGGTCGCGCGCCTGCGCGGCCTCCCGGTGAGCCGCGTGGACGAGGTACTCGCCCAGGTCGACCTCGAACGGGCACAGCACCGCCTGTTCGGGGACTACTCGCAGGGCATGCGCCAGCGGCTCGGCGTGGCCGGTGCGCTGATCCACCGTCCGCGGCTCGTGGTCCTCGATGAACCGACCAGCGGCCTCGACCCCGCGGGGACGCGGGCGATGCGCGCACTGCTCCCGCTGCTGGCGTCTCAGGGCACGACAGTTGTCCTCGCCAGTCACCTGCTGACGGAGGTGGAGCAGGTGTGTTCGCGCATCGCGATCATGCAGGCCGGTTCCGTCATCGCCAGCGGCAGCCTGGATGAACTCATGGGCGCGCGGCCGCGGTGGCGCGTCCGCGTGACCCCGCCCGAGCGCCCGCGCGCCATCGAGGTGTTGCGCGCGCTCACCGGCACGCGGTCCGTCGAACCGCCCACCGAGGGCGCGGGTTCCGAAGGAGATCTGCAGGTCGACACCTCGGCGGGCGGCGCAGACGTCAACCGCGCGCTGATCGCCGCCGGCATCGTGGCCAGCGAGATCGAGCCGATCGTCCCAACCCTCGAGTCCGTGTTCATCGAGCTGACAGAGCGGGGGGCCGCCCGATGAGATCCCTCGTCGCCATCGAGATGACCAAGATCCTGCGGAGGCGCCTCAACCAGATCGTGCTGGCCGTCTCGTACGTGCTCCTCGTCGTGATCTACGTGCTGCTCTGGCTCACGAGCGGCGTCGTCGCCGAGACCGGCGCGGCGCCCGAGGCCGTGCGAGTGCTGCGTTCCACGCTCTTCCTGAAGGAGACCGTCCCGTTCGCGATCCTGATGCTCTACTCGTTCGGCTTCGTCTCCGGCCTCGTGGTGATCGGCTCGAACGTCGGCTCGGAGTACGGCTGGAACACCATCCGGACGTCGGTCGCCATCGAACCCCGACGCGAGCTTCTGCTGGTCGCCAAGCTGGTCACGCTGTGGGCGGTGATCGTGCTCGCCCTGTTGGGCGGCCTGTTGTT
>SCVR01000410.1 GCA_004296805.1 Dehalococcoidia bacterium | reverse complement strand
TGCTCTTCCGATCTATGGGCAGCAACGCCGCCATGCACATGGCCCTCGCTGGCAAGACCAGCGGCACCCTCGAGTTCGAGGCGACCGAGCCGGGTGACTACCCCTTCTACTGCACCGAACCCGGCCACCGCGAAGCCGGGATGCACGGCGTCATCCACGTGAAGTAGCCCGTCGGCGCACGCTGTATGAGTCCGATGCCGCCAGCCGGTGATCAACACCACCACGTCCCGGTCGCTCCGCCCGTGCCGGTCGCGCTCGATCAGGCGCTCGCCGCCGCGCGGTCGAAGTACCTCGCCTTCGTGCGCCGGCGCATCGCTGACCCCGACCTCGCCGAGGACATCCTGCAGGATGCCCTCCTGCGCGCTATCCAATCCGCACCTGCCATCGACGACGAAGACCGCCTCGCCACCTGGTTCTACCGCGTCCTCCGCAACGCCATCATCGACACCTACCGCCGCGAGGCTGTCCGCGACCGCCGCAACGCATCTCTCCCCGAAGGGTTCGACGTCGAAGGCCCCGACGACGCTGCCACGCATGAACTCTGCGAGTGCTTCCGCCTGCTCCTGCCCGAGATCAGGCCGGAGTACGGCGCCGTCCTCCAGGCCGTGGACCTCGACGAGACTCCGTTGGAGGCAGCCGCCGAGCGGCTTGGCATCACCAGGAACAACCTCAACGTGCGTCGCCATCGCGCGCGGCAAGCGCTGCGCCAGCGCCTCGAAGAGACCTGCCGGCTCTGCGCCGACCATGGCTGCCTCGACTGCATCTGCGGCGAACCTCCCGCGTAACCTCGTGCCACCTCGGGGGGGGCGCCTCGCTGTAATCGGATCGACGGCACTGCGTCTGCAGAGGTGACACCCCTCCCAGGAGACCTCGATAGGAGCGCACCATGCCAGACCAACACGACCATCCGGCGCACGACCAGCAACACGAACACGCCGGCCACTCGGCGCAGCCCGCTCCCTCGATGCCCGACCATTCAGCACACGAGCACTCCACGCACGAAGGGCATCACGCCTCCCCGGCGGCTGCCCCCCACGAGGCCCACCCGGCATCGGGACATCAGGGCCATAAGGTCCACCCATCTACTCCCGCTGCCTCGCACGCCGCGCATAGCGCCCATGGCGCGCCTGGCGCGCACGCCATGCCCGAGGCACACAACAAGCACGCGGGACACGACCCCGAGGCATTCCGTCGCCTCTTCTGGCTCTCCTTCGCCCTCACCCTCCCCACCATCGCCTTCAGCCCCATGGTGCAGGAGTGGCTCGGCTATTCGCTCTCCGCCGTCCCCGGCAGCCGGCTCGTCTCCCCGGTCCTCGGGACGGTCGTGTTCCTCTATGGCGGGCGTGTCTTCCTCGCGGGCGGATGGTCGGAACTCCGCTGGCGTCAGCCGGGGATGATGCTGCTGATCTCGCTCGCGATCGCCGTCGCGTTCCTCTCCAGCGTCGCCACCGAAGTCGGCCTCCTCCACCTCGACTTCTGGTGGGAACTCGCCGCGCTCGTCACCGTCATGCTCCTCGGCCACTGGCAGGAGATGCGCGCCCTCGGCCTCACCCGGGGCGCGCTCGCCGCGCTCGCTGAACTCATCCCGGACGAGGCGGACCTCGTCGATGGCGATGAGGTCCGCAGCGTCCCCGTGAGTGCGTTGCAGGCAGGCGACCTCGTCCTCGTGCGCCCGGGCGCGCGTGTCCCCGCGGACGGCATGGTCGAGGAAGGTCAGGCCGATTTCGACGAGTCGATGCTGACCGGTGAGTCCCGTGCCGTCCTGCGTGCGCCCGGCGATCGCGTCGCGGCCGGCACCGTCGCGCTTGGGTCGGCCGTGCGCGTCCGCGTGCGCGCGGTCGGCGAGGGCACCGCACTCGCGGGCATCCAGCGCCTCGTCGCCGAAGCGCAGGCCTCGCGTTCACGCGCGCAGGCGATCGCCGACCGCGCGGCCGCCTGGCTCTTCTACATCGCGGTCGGCGTCGGCCTCGCGACGCTCGTGATCTGGAGCCTCCTCGGTGACCCCGAAGAGGCGATCACACGCATGGTCACCGTGCTCGTCATCGCCTGCCCGCACGCCCTCGGGCTCGCGATCCCGCTCGTCATCGCGATCTCGACCGAGGTCTCCGCACGCAATGGCATCCTCGTGAAAGACCGCCTCGCCCTCGAACGCATGCGGGACATCGACATCGTCCTGTTCGACAAGACGGGCACCCTCACTGAGGGGCGACCGGCCGTCACCGGCATCTGGTCGGCCGATGGCGACGAGCACACCGTGCTCCGCCTCGCCGGGGCCGTCGAGGCCGCCTCCGAGCACCCGCTCGCGATGGCGATCGTCGCCCGCGCCCGCGACGCGGGCGCCCTCCCGCGCGCCACCGACTTCTCCGCCGACGCGGGACGCGGCGTCCGCGGACGCGTCGACGGTGCGCTCGTCGAGGTCGGTGGGCCACGGCGGTTACGCGAGAGCGGCGCGGACACCACCGTCCTGCCCGCCGCGAT
>SCVR01000409.1 GCA_004296805.1 Dehalococcoidia bacterium | reverse complement strand
TAGATACGTTGCTATGCCGTCGGCGTAGGCTTCAGCCCCAGTGCCGCCGTCAGCAAAGCCGGGCTCAGACGCGGAGAGGCCTGCCTCAATGGCGTGTCGCTGGGCGAGATCACGGGCTTCCCCGATTAGGTCAGAAAACGTGGTCAACGCGACGAGTTGGCGGGGCGTGAAGAGGGCACCCCAGGTTGTGAGGCCATAGCCGTAGCACGTGCCCCCGGTAAGGTGCTGTGGTGTCGCTCCGACGAGCTGTCGCGAGCGAGCATCTTCGACGCGGTGTTCCTCGTCAGTCGTCAACTCGTAGCCGGTGACCGATTGTTGAGGTGAGAGGTACGTTCGCTGGCGTTTCCCTTCCGTAACGACGGCCAAGGCTCGCTCGCTCAGCCGCCCTGCCATACCTTCTTCGCGTACGTATGCGGTCTTCGTAAGCCCCTCACATACCGGGCAAGCGAAATCCGTCGCACCAGGCTTAGTACCGGAGTCTGTCCCCTCTTCCGCACGCCCCGTTCGAACCTCGAAAGAGACCGCCTTCTTCTTTCGATCGACTACTGGCTCGATCCAGGACTCACGTCCCTTCTTCTTCGATAACCAGAACGAGCGGACTAGAGGCAGATCGGCGCCACATGCAGGGTTGGGGCACTTCACGGTGCGCGCCCAGAGCCATGCGATCACAGTTTCGCCGTTTGAGCCCTTCGGGTAGAGGCGGCCGATGCGCTTCCACGCCTCCTCGCGAATCCACGCCCCATACCAACGCACGTCTGCTTGGATGCCTGCCGCGCCTCGCCATTCCGCGCTCGTTCCCATCGTGCGCACGCGATGGTCAGGGTTCACGGGTGGGCGATCAGCAAACCTCGGTGGAATCTCGATGAGAGCCTTCGTGATCAGTACAGCGACCGGATTCAGGTCCGAACCGTAGGCTTCCAACCCAAGTCGTTGAGCTTCCAGCGGTATCGAACCGCCACCGCAAAATGGATCAAGCACCGGCGGTGGCCCGCCGTCCGGGAAGGCTGCGCGAATAAGCTCACGCGCCGTGTTCAAGACACCTTCGTTATTCGTGCTCTCCCATTTCACTAGGAGAGCGATGAACTGAAACAGGCGGCGGCGGCGCTGCTCTGCCTCGTCGAGGGCTTCCCATTCTTCAAGGGTCATCTCTGGTTTCGCTAGTGCGTCGATGCGGTCGAGCAGTCCTTGTGGGACGCCTTCCTCGCCTGGGTCGTCAATGAGGGAGCAGAACAGGACCGCGCGAGCGGACGCTAGTGGTCGCCGCGCCCACCAGAGGTGCAGCGTGCTTGGATGCCCGTGCCGGATCGCCTTTTCCCGCGCGGACTCGCGGTTGATGTCGTCGAGGGGGATGGCGACCTCGATCAGCTTCCTGCGATAGCCCTCGGGCATGCGGGTACTTCTTCCGGCTTGCGGCACTCGGCCCAGCTGCGTACTGGCAGGTCAATCGGCGAAGAATAAGCGACGGCCGAGTCTGAGGTTCGCGCCGCTACCTGACAGTGTTATCGAGCGGGATTCCCCCGCAGGTGTAGCGAATGTTTCCCTTGGAACCAGAGCCCCGTCTCCCGGCTCTTCCGGAAGGTCCCGAGCCACCCAATCGGGCGCACCATGACGTCCAAATGCCACGACCGCTCACCGAGATCGGGCAGTTCGGTGCCTTGCTTGTGCAGCCAGTAGTACCACCCTGGCGCGCCCGCTAAGACCAGGACCGCGAGACGTTCAGCTTCGGAGCCCCTCAGCAGGAGACCTGCCTCACCGTGCGAATTACCCGCTGCGTCCGAGTAGCCGAGGTGGAGGCCGTTGTAGTCTTCGCCGTACGGGGAGAAGCCTCGCCAGACGGGTTTGCCGGTGGTCGAGAACGGCTTGGCGAGCGCCTCGATCTCCTCGCGCGGCACGGAGCCGGCAGGCCAGGATGAGGTCGGTGGCACGATGCGCATCATCCCCATGCTCGGGCCACCCAAGGTGAGCAGCCAGGCCGCCAGCAGGTCCAGTTGGCCCTCGAACCGCCAGAGGCGATCAAGCACAGCAAGCCGGAGGTCATCGGTTGGCCGCCCCTCGGCGTACCACCAGCGGAGCCCGGCGGCCGGGTTCGACCAGCCCAGCAGGAACGTGAGGAGATAGAGCGCCGTCTCCCAATAGTCACAGTGCGTGAACAGGTCGTCGTCCGTCGGACGGATCGGCGGGACGGGAAACGCCTCGTTCCCGGTCGGGTTCGCGAGGACTCGATGCAGGGCCGGGATGCTGGCACCCCACGAGGAGCCCGTCACGGAGGCTGGATCGCTCTGGTAGTCCCGGTCGAGCGAGATAGAACGCTCGACCAGCCGGACTGAGAGCCCCGCTCCGGTCATGTCCCCGCCAACTTCGCGATGTCGAAGTTCACGCTCGCGACGGCGAACTCATGGTTCCCCTGGAATGGATCTTGGAGGAACACCGGCTCCGCCGCGACGCCAGCCT
>SCVR01000424.1 GCA_004296805.1 Dehalococcoidia bacterium | reverse complement strand
TCACAACATGCTGATGGACAAAAACCGCATGGACAATTTCCAGGCCGCCATCGAGTTCACCGTATTCGAGGGAGCCAAAGTTTTAGAGCTCGGCGGCGGCACGGGCGTGCTGTCCAACTTCGCCGCGGCCAAGGCCAGCAAAGTCTGGTGCGTGGAATTCAACCCCGACCTCGTGGCCGAATCGCGCCGTTTTCTGGCGCTCAACCCGAACGGGCACAAAGTTGAAGTCATCCACGCTGACGCATTCGAATACCTGCCGCCCGAGCCGGTGGATGTGGTCATCTGCGAAATGATCCACGTCGCCATGCTGCGCGAAAAACAGGTGCAGATGATCGAGGCTTTCAAAGAGCGCTACCGTCAGCGCTTCGGCGACAAACTGCCGACATTCATTCCCACCGCCGTCATCATGGCGGTGCAACCCTTGCAGCAGGACTTCCATTTCAACGGCTACTACGCTCCCATCATCCAGTTTCAGCGCATGCAAGTAGAGCATCCCGAAACAGTGGAAATGGCCGCGCCGGAAGCCTACAGCATTCTGGATTTTACCCAGCCGACGTCGCGCGAAATCGGCTGGGAAGGCACGTTCAAAATGGAGCATGACGGCACGGTAAACGCATTGCGCTTCCTGACCAAAAACGTGCTGGCCATCGACGATCAGCGCGCCAGCACCATCGACTGGGTGATCGACTATCTGGTGCTGCCATTGGGTCAGCCAGTCGCCGTCCGCGCGGGCGACGAGTTGCAGGTCTCGTTCCGCTATCTCGCGGGCAACTCGATCCAGTCACTGGAAAAGAACATGCGCGCCACGCTGAAAGCCTCCGTCAAGTAACAATGCCGCATAGCCCCTCCGCACAAACAGCCGACCAGCTGGTTCAAGCCGGGCTGGTACACCATCAGGCGGGGCGGCTGGACAAGGCCAACGAAGCTTACCAGCAGGCGCTGCAACTCAACGCCGACCATCCCGACGCGCTCCACCTGCTTGGCATGCTGGCTCATCAGGTCGGCGATCATGCCTTTGCTTACGACCTGATCCATCTGGCGATACACGCCGCACCGACCAATCCGATTTTTCACTGCAATCTGGGCTCCGTGCTACAGGCGCAGGGCAAGCTTGACGAAGCGATTGCCAGCTTCAATAAGGCCATCCTGATTGATCGGAACAACACAGTATTTCATTTCAATCTGGGGCGCGCCCTGCAGGTGCAGGGCAAACTGCATGATGCCGCCGACAGCTACCGCGCCGCCCTCGCGCTGTCGCCCAACCACATCGAATCGCTCAGCAATCTAGGCCTCACCCTGCTCGCACTGCATGAGCCGGAAGAAGCTGCGGATATTTTCCGGCGCGCACTCGGCGTTGCCCCCGGCTTGGCGGAGATGCACTTCAACCTCGGCCTCGCGCTGAACGCGCAGGGCAGATTCGATGCCGCGATTGAAAGCTACCGCAACGCCATCGCAATCTTCGGCGACTTCGCGCAAGCGCATTGCAACCTCGGTGCGGCACTGCTGACGCAAGGCAAGATCGACGAAGCGGTCAACAGCTACCGCCGCGCCATCGCATGCAGCCCCGGCTTTACCGAAGCCCATTACAACCTAGGCATCTCTTTGCAGGCGCAGGGCAATCTTGCTGAGGCCATCGCCAGCTACCGCCGCACGCTCGAACTGCAACCGAACTTCATCGAAGGCTATTGCAATCTGGGCAACGCGCTGCGCGCGCAAGGCCAACTGGATAAAGCGGTCGAGTGCTACCAGCAAGCCCTCGC
>SCVR01000408.1 GCA_004296805.1 Dehalococcoidia bacterium | reverse complement strand
GCCCGCATCGTCGCCGGCAGGACGAGCAGCACGTCCCGCCGCGGGAGAGAGCGCAACACGGCGCTCAACTCCGCAATCCGGTCACGGCGCACGCCCATGTGCCCCGGGGTGTCCACGATCACCACGTCCGACTCGCCGTCGGCCAGCAGTGCGGCCACGTCGGCCGGCGCGTAGCACAGGCTCACCGGGATCTCGAGAGCGGCCCCCATGGCCTCCAGTTGCTGCGGCGCGCCCGCGCGCGCCACGTCCGTGCTCGCCACGGTGACGCTCAGACCCTTCTGGCGCAGGTCCAGCGCCAGGCGCATCGCCAACGTCGTCTTCCCCGCACCGGACGGCCCGATCAGCACCAGGGCGCGTGGCTCGCCATCGAAGGTGAGGGCAGCGGGTTCCGGGATAAGGGCGCCGAGCGCGCGGTTCAGCCCTCGGAGGCCTGCCTCACGTGACACGTCCTGCGTCAGCATCGTCTCGACACGGGCGAGGACCGCGGCCGCACCGGCACGCGTCATGTCCTGCTCTTCGAGGCGCTCGTATGCGGCCGCGAGCGCAGGCGAGTGCGTCGAGCGCTCCCCCATCCGCTCGAGGGCCATCGACTCCACGAGCGCACGAATCTGGTCGACGCGGTGGGCAAGGCCAGCGAGCGCCGCCGGGTCCACGGCAGAGACGGCCGCAGCCATGTCGGCGACGGCCGCAACCGCCGCAGCGGGAGCCGTCTCGCGCGAGGCGACCGCCGGTTCCGTTTCGGCGGCGGGCTGGGGTGTCGGTGCCGGTTCCACCGAAAGCGCGGCGAACGGCCCCTTCGCCCGTCCGGCTCCCGCGTTCCGGTTGAGGAACGCGGGAGCGAGTCCCGGTGTCGAGTCGAACATGCCCGTGGCCGCGTCTTCCGCGATGCCCCGGACGAAGTCGTGCATCGCTTCGCTGGCCTCGAGTGAGGCGTCCGAGGCGTCTGCGCTGCGGGCACGCACCTCGATCACCTCTTCGGCGGACTCGCCGAGAAGGCCGGGGGAGAGCACCTTCCGCGTGGAGACGATGATGGCGTCCCCGCCCAGATCCTCGCGCACCTTCCGGTACGCCTCTTTCAGGCTGGCGGCGGTGAACCTCTTAGGCTGCGACATACTGCTCCACCTCCACCATGCCCACTGCCTCCACCTCGACCTCGCGCGCGATCTCGGCGAACGAGAGCACGGCAAGCGTGGGGAGCGATCGTTCCAACAGGCGCCGCATCGGGCGCCGGATCCGGGCCGAGGTCAGCAGCACCGGCTCGTAGCCGGCGGCTGCCGCACGTCCCATCTGGTCAGCAATCGAGGTCAACAGGCGCTGGAGCAGTTCCGGCGCCACCACGATCCCCGCGCCGCCCTCGGTCTGGGTCAGGCTCGAGGCGAGCGACTGCTCCAGCCGAGGGTTGAGCGTGATCGCATGCAGGCGGCCATCGCGGGCGCGGTGCTGCATGCTCAACTGGCGGGCGAGCGCCTGACGCGTCCCCTCCGCCAGCACCTCGATGTCCTTCGTCTGGCGGCCGAGGTCGGCCAGCGTCTCGGCGATGGTGACCAGGTCGCGCACCGAGATGTGCTCGGAGAGCAGCAATTGCAGGACGCCCTGGACCTCGCCAACCGTGAGGACACCCGGGATGAGTTCCTCGACGACCGCCGGGTACTCCTCCTTCAGGTGGTTGAGGAGCGTCTGCACGTCCTGACGCGAGAGGAGTTCAGGCGCGTGCCGTTTGATCAGTTCGGAGAGGTGCGTGATCAGCACGGACGGCGGGTCGACGACGGTGTAGCCCATCATCTCCGCGCGCTGCTTCTCGGCCGAACTCACCCAGCGTGCGGGCAGCCCGAACGCCGGCTCGACCGTCTCCGGCCCATCGAGTTCGCCCGAGGCCAGCCCGGAGTTCATCGCGAGGTACTGGTTGACGAAGAGTGAACCCCCGCCGATCTCGATGCCGCGCATCTTCACCACGTACTCGTTTGCCGCGTGGGCAAGGTTGTCGCGGATCCGGATCACCGGGACGACGACGCCGAGGTCGGTCGCGATCTGACGGCGCATGATCGTGATGCGGTGCAGCAGGTTGCCGCCACGCTCCTCGTCCACGAGAGGGATGAGGCCGTAGCCCACTTCCACCTCCAGCGGGTCTACCCGCAGCATCCCGACGACGGAGTCCACGGTCTGGGACTCCTCGACTTGCTGGACCTCGATCTGGTCAGCCTCGACCTGACGCTGCTTCTGCTGGTGCGATCGCACCGCCAGGCCCGCGCCACCCATGATGGTGCCGAGGATCCAGAACGGGGATAGGGGAAGTCCCGGCACCACGCCGAACATGAAGGACATCGCACTCACGATGAACAGCGCACGTGAGTCGGAGAACAGCTGTGCCCCCAGGCTCGCGCCGAGGTTCTGCTCGGACGCCGCGCGGGTCACGAGGATGCCGGACGCCGTCGATACCAGCAGCGCCGGCAACTGGGCCACCAGGCCCTCGCCGATGGTGAGCACGGAGTAGGTGCTCGCCGCCTCGCCCGGTG
>SCVR01000407.1 GCA_004296805.1 Dehalococcoidia bacterium | reverse complement strand
GCCGCCGGCAAGCGCATCCTGTTCGAGGGCGCGCAGGCCACCATGCTCGACATCGACCACGGCACCTATCCCTACGTCACCTCGTCCAACACGGTGGCGGCGCAGGCCATGATCGGCAGCGGCATGGGCAACGGCTCGGTGGGCTATGTGCTGGGTATCGCCAAGGCCTACACGACGCGCGTCGGCGACGGTCCCTTCCCGACCGAGCTCCAGGACGAGATCGGCCAGGGACTGGGCGATCGCGGCAAGGAGTTCGGCACCAACACCGGCCGGCCGCGGCGCTGCGGCTGGTTCGACGCGGTGATGGTGCGCCAGGCGGTGAAGCTGAACGGCATCGACGGCATCGCCCTCACCAAGCTCGACGTGCTGGACGGCATGACGGAGATCAAGGTCTGCGTCGGCTACGAACTCGACGGCAAGACGATCGAGCGCTTCCCCTTCACCATGGGTGCGCAGGCCAAGCTCAAGCCGGTCTACGAGACGTTCGAGGGCTGGAGCGAGAGCACGCAGGGCGCCCGCTCCTTCGCCGAACTGCCGGCGACCTGCATCAAGTATGTCCGCCGCGTCGAGGAGCTGGTCGGCTGCCCGGTGGCGCTGCTCAGCACCAGCCCCAAGCGCGAGGACACGATCCTGATGACGGACCCGTTCCGCGACTGATCATCGACTGATCACGGGGGCTTCTTGCCCTTCAGCACCTCGGCGATCAGCGACATGTCCATGACATCGTCCAGCTCCACCGGCTGGGAGATGATGCCGTAGCGGGTCATGTAGTTCGCGAGGAAACCGAGCCGCTGATGGAGCGGTGCGCCCTTGACCAGGGAATAGCTGTAACGCGGGTTGGTCCACTCGTAGATCAGGGGCGGCGGGACGACGTCGAAGATCGCCTCGACCGTCGCATTTCCGAGCCCGACCTCGCGGGCCCACGCCCGATGGGCGACCCTGTGATCCTTGCTGATGGCGTCGTTGGCGAGCACCAGCGCCCGCAGGAAGCGCAGCGCCGTTTCGCGGTTGGCCTTCAGCCAGTCGCGCCGGACGCTGTAGCAGTCGACGTTGGTGTAGATGCCGAGATTGCCCTCGGTCTCGACGATCCGGGCACTGGCGTTCCGGATCATCCGATGCATCCACGGCTCCTGCACCATGGCGGCATCGATCCGGCGGGCCTCCAGCGCGTGCAGCTGCGCTTCGGGGTCCATGTTGACCACCGTCACCTGGTCGAGCCGGATGCCGTGCTGGCGCAGCATCATGATGAAGCCGAACTGCGCGGTCGCGCCGACGAGCAGGCCGACCCGCTTGCCTTTGAGGTCGGTCGGGGTGCGGATGGTGCTGTCCCTGCGGACCACGAGCCCCTCGCCGTAGGCGCCTTCCGGGTTGATCCCGATCATCGTCCAGTCGACGCCCTGCGACAGCCCGATCAGGAACGCCACCGAACCGACGCTGGCCAGGTCCAGAGTGCCGGCGCGCATCGCCTCCACCATCTGCGGCCCGCCAGGGAACTTGACGAATGTCGGCTGCAGGCCCGCCTTCTCGAAAAGCTTGAGGTCACGCGCGACGAACAGCAGCCAGTCGGGCTGTTCCTGGTAGCCGATGACGATCTGCCGGCCCTGCGCCGCGGCCGGTCCGGCACCACCGGCCAGTGCTGACGCGAGCAGGCCCATCCCGCTGAGGGCGAACCGCCTGCGCGTCGGACGATGCTGGCGGTCCCCGCGTGTCATCGCGTCGTCGGGATCGACAGGACGGGAACGATGTCCTTGCTCCCGGTCTCCACGAAGGTGAACAGAAGCAGGATGAAGGAGAACAGGTTCTTGGACGCCGGATCGCGGTCGTCGATCGAGAACCAGTGCCCGTGAAAGGGAATGGCCACGAAGGAGTCACTTGGCCGCTCGTTCGAGCTCGTGATCCTGATGAGGGGTGCGATCGTTCCATGCAGACCGAGATCGCCCTCCGGCGTCGACCCGACCCGGTGTTCCGTCACATGCGTCTCCGGCACCGTAATGGTAGACGCGATGTCGAGCAGGACCTCGAAGATCGACCGCGTGACCATCGCGATCTCCTTGTTGTTCGTCGGCACCGCGCCAAAGACGACCTTGAACTCCTTGGTTTCGGGATCGAGGTTCAGGATGTTCGTGACATTGCGCACCGCCTGCCGCACGGCGGCGGAGTGGCTGCGCCGGAACAGCAGGGTCAGCGAGTCGACTTTCGCGCCCGCGCCTGTACCGGTGGCCACGTTCGCGCGCACGCCGATGTCGCCGGAATTCTGGATGCGCGAGAGCTGCTCGAGCAGCACATAGAATTCCGGGTTGGCCGGCCGCACGTGCTCGCGCGACATTCCGCCGGCCACACGCCGGTTGTCGATGCCGTTGATCGACTGCACTGCAAGCCGGAACACGATATCGGCCGGGAAGCCCGCCTGCAGGACGTTCAAGATCGACTGCGGCGGAATGCTGCCCATGATCGAGCGGGCAAAGCGCTCGCCCGACAACGGGGTGTAGGTGATCGTCGGGCTGTCGTTGTAGGTGACGCTGGCGGTCGGGCCGAGGGCGCCGGTGATGGCCTGGAACGGCGCGCCCTGGTTGAAGGTATTGAAACTCCCCGTGGCGGAAACCGTGCGCTGCAGCGAGTAGCCGGCGACGACCTGGCCGACGTCCATGAAGACGGGAATGTCGCCATAGCGGATCTTCACCAGGTTGAGCAGCATCTGGGACTTCCACGACTCGCCCACCGCGCCGGCATAGTCGAAGCGATCCCGGCTCACCGTGTCGGGACCCATGCTCGGGCACGCCGTCAGGAAGAGAAGCGGAAGCAGCAACAGCGGCCGGATCGAGCGGGTCGATCCAAGCCGAAAATTGAAACGACGTTCAAGCATTACGCATCGTATTCACGCACCCACCTTGTCACTTGCCCCTGTCACTGGCCCCGGTCACTTGCCCTAGTCACTTGCCCGCGCAGCGATCGCGGTGCGTTTGAATGCAGACCGCGCACGCCTCGGCGGTCTTGTTGGTCGCCGGATTGCACAGGTTGGCGCAGGCGGCGTTTGCAGCGTTCTGACAGTTTTCGGCCTGTGCGATGTGCCGACCGTCGATTGTCTGGCCGGACCGGCCCGCGATCGGCCACTCCGTCATCGGACCGCTCGGAAGCCGGGCCTCGCGCTCCTGCGCCAAAGCCGGCGTCCCGACCCAAAGCGCCGTCAGCGCCAGCACGCCAAGAAGGTTCATGAAACGAGTCATGGGCACGGCACCAGGACCATCTGGCACTGATGGACGCGTCCGCTCACGCAGCTGGTGTAAGCAGGACTGGAGGAGGATTTCGCCTCCCGCTGGCAGTCGGACTGAGCCGTGGCCGTGCATTGTGGATTTGGCGTCCAGCACTGCTTGCCCGGGCTGTGTTGCGCCCAACCGGCGCTGCTCCACCAGAACGCCCCCGACAGCGCCAGAAAGAGACCGAACAGTCCGACAAGCCGGACGGACCTCCGGGACAAACTCGTCATCTGCGCCCCCTCCGCGTTCCTCGATTGAACGCACGCGATGGGTGCACCGTCAAGGCAACGGGCTTGCCTCACAAACATTCCGTCACGCTGAACCCAATCGGCGGCGCGCGAACGGGTCCCGACGCGATCAGCACTGCACGCCGAGCTCGCCGCTGCAGCTCGCATTGACGTTCGCGAAGCAGGCCTGG
>SCVR01000406.1 GCA_004296805.1 Dehalococcoidia bacterium | reverse complement strand
GTCATTCGTGCAGAAGTTCCTCGATGCGCGCGGGCCATCAATGCACCACGTGACGTTCGAGGTGGGTGACTGGGAGCGGGCAGTGAGCGCGTGCGCCCACCACAACATCCCGGTCTTCGGCGAGCGGACGGGCGAGACCGACGGCGCGGCGTGGAAGGAAGCATTCATCCACCCGAAGTACACCGGTGGGATGCTGGTGCAGTTCTTCTGGCAGGCGAAGCCTGGGGTCTGGATCTAACCTCGCCCGGCTGGATGACTTCGCCTGCATGACCTCGGCTAGGTGATCTTCAGCGGCACGTTCTGCTTGCAGAGCGGGCACTCGTCCGCAGCCCAGGTCTGCATCTCCACCTCGGTCGCCGCGAAGAACGGGACGTCGAAGGCGACCTTGCCGCCAGAGCGGTCGACCATGACCGCGACCGAGGTCACGACGCCCCCGGCCTTCTGCACGGCGCCGATGGTGTCGAACACCGACTCTCCAGAGGTCATCACGTCGTCGACGACCATGACGCGCTCGCCGGGCTGCAGACGGAAGTCGCGCTGGAAGGAGCGTCCGCCCTCGGGCGCGCGCTCGCAGAAGATGCCGCGCAGGCCGAGTTGCCGCCCGACCTCGTACGCGAGGACCACGCCGCCCGTGGTGGGGCCGGCGATGGTCTGCGGACGGTGGGCGCGACCGGCCTCCGCCATCTTGCGGCAGACGAGTTCGGTGTAGCGGGGCCACTGAAGCAGGTTGAACTTCTCCAGGTAGCGGTCAGAGTGCCGCCCGGAGTTCAACTGGAAGTGGCCGGTGAGGAAGGCGCCTGCGTCGGTGAGCGCGGCGATCATCTCGGGGTCGACAGCGATGGGACACCTCCCGGCACATGCGATGTGGCCGGGGCCGAGTCTACCGCCGACCTCGATTGCCGTCCTAGGAGATCGGCGTGCCGAGGTGGTGGTCCACCCGCCAGAAGCGGGAGAGGGGCCAGTACCGGAGTTCAGCGCGGCCGATCAGCCTCGACTGCGGGACGACACCAAAGAGGTGGGAATCGAACGAGTTGTTCCGATTGTCGCCAAGGACGAACACGGCGCCCTCCGGGACGACGGTCACGGGCATCGCGTAGTTCGGGGGCGCGTTGATGTACGGCTCTTGCAGGGGGTGGCCGTCCACGTACACATGCCCATCGCGGACCTCGACGCTCTGTCCGGGGACGGCGATGACGCGCTTGATGAAGTCGCGCTCTCTCGGCTGCTCCTGGTAGAGGAAGACGACAACATCGCCCGGGCTCGGCTTCCCGAACGGGCGGAAGGTGCCCCCACCGGGCAGCCAGGAGAGATCGATCTCCCGGTAGGCGAGGCGGTTCACGATGACGAGTTCGCTGCTCTGGAACGTGGGCACCATCGAAGCGCCGTCCACGATGTAGTTGTGTGCGACCACACGGACGCTGAGGAACATGATCAGGGCGAGCGCGATGACCTCGAGCGTTTCGGCGAGGCCCTTGAGGCCCCATGTGGCGAGGACGGATCGTTGGGGCTGCGCCCACGGGTCGAAATCGACGAGGCCGCGGTGGGAGAGGAAGGGCGGCTCCGGGGGGGCGCTGAGATCCTCGGGTGCCGACGTCCAGTCGAGGGAGGCAGCAGGAAGGCTGCCCGGTGAGGTCGGATCGGGTTCGTTGGTCACGAGATCGAGTATGGCACGCGGCCCGGCTAGTCGCCGTGACTCAGGATCTGCGCAGGGTCTAGTGATCGGCTACGCCCGCTGGGCCGCGCCGAGGAGGTCGATGCGGTCCGCGGCGACGAGGGCCACTGCCTGACGGGCGCGCACGAGGGAGGGGCGCGGGTCGCGCGCGGAGGGGGTGAGGGTCATCGCGAGCGTGTTCGCGAAGGCGGCATGGATCTCACTGGAGATGTTCACCTTGCGGATGCCCGCCTCCACAGCGGTGCGCATGTCGCGAGGGGTGACTCCGGATCCGCCGTGGAGGACGAGCGGCAAGCCATGCGTGGCTGCGCGCAGTTCGCGGATCAGCGCCACATTGACTGAGCCGGCGAGGCCGTGCGCGGTACCCACCGACACAGCGAGTGCGTCCACGCGGGTCTCGGTGATGAAACGCGCTGCGGCCTCCGGGTCTGTGAGCACCATCTCGGACGTGGCGACGCCGGGCTCGCGTCCGCCGACGTGGCCGAGTTCGGCCTCCAGCATCACGCCTGCCTCCAGCGCGACGCCGTAGGCGGACATCGTCTCGGTGCGGTTTCGCTCGTAGGGGAAGGTGGAGCCGTCGAACATCAATGACGTGAAGCCGCAGCGGACGGCCTGCCGGAGCAGTGACACGTGTGCGCCGTGATCGAGGTGCACGCCCACCGGTACCGTGGCGCGTTCCGCGATCGCACGGGCCGCCGCCGCTGCGACCTCGATGCCGCCGAAGTGTTCGAGGTTGGAAGGGTTGAACTGCAGCAGGACGGGCGCACGGCGCTGCTGTGCCGCATCGATCACGCCGAGTGCCATCTCGATGTTGGAGACGTTGAAGCCGGGGAGCGCGTACGCGCCAAGCACAGCGCCGGCGAGCAGCTCGCGTCCACTCGCCAGGGGCATGTGCGATCTCCCCACGCTGTCAGGTCAGGCGCGGATTCCGTTCGGGAGGGCCATGTTACGCTCGGCCCCGGTGGGATGAAGCGCACATCGGCGCGCCGCGAGTGGGGCCTTCTGGAATGACTGACCCGGCGAACGCGGCCTCCGGCGGGCCAGCGACGGTGCGAGGCGCGACCAGCGACCCTGCCGTCGATGCGCTCGTCACGCGCGCCCGCGCCGGTGACATGACTGCCTTCAATACGCTGGTGCTGCGCTTTCAGGACGGCGTGTATGGCCTGACCCTGCGGATGCTGGGTGACCCCGCGGCTGCCGAGGATGCGACGCAGGACGCATTCATCCGCGCTTGGCAACGGCTGGAGACCTACCGCGGCGGATCGTTCCGGGCGTGGCTGTTCACGATCGCCGCCAACCGTGCGCGCGACGAACTGCGCCGGCACTCGCGCCGTCCGACACGGAGCCTGGACGAGGCGCGGGACGACCCCGACCACGCCGACATTGATCCCCCTGACTCCGCGCCCACGGCGCACGAGGTCCTGGAGCAGTCTGAGTTGCGGCAGGCGCTGGAGGCGGCGCTGCGGGCGCTCCCTGACGACTGGCGGGAGGTGGTGGTCCTCGCGGATGTACAGGGCCTCGATTATGTCGAAGTGGCGGCGGTGACCGGTGTGGCGGTGGGGACGGTGAAGTCGCGGCTGAGCCGCGCCCGTGGGCGGCTGCGCGAGGTGATCCGGAATTCGCCGGAACTTTTCGAGGCTGCCGGTCGTCTGACGGATAGGCGGTGAGGCAGATGGAAGAGCACGACTCTCGGTTGGAAGCCCGTCCCGGGGCTGACGGCCCGTCTGACAGCGGCCGTATCCGACGCCCAGACCACCGCGACGACACGCGGGTCGAGCGGCTCTCCGCGTACCTTGATGGCTGGGTCACGGATCGCGAACGCTCCGAGGTGGAGCGCGAGATGGCCGGAGACGCGGCAGCCCGTGAGGCACTCCATGACCTGCGGCTGGTGCGGACGGCACTCTCGAATCTGGAAACGGTGCGTGCGCCTCGATCCTTTGCGCTGACGGCGCCGCCTGCGCGCCGGCCATTCGCCCTGTTCCGACGTTTGGAGTGGGCCACACGAGGCGCCGCGGGCCTGACGGCTTTGGCCTTCGCGTTCGCGTTAGTGAACGGCCCTCAGGTGTCCGAGACGATCACGACGGCCATGCCAGCCGCCCCGGTGGCGCTGCAAAGCGCGCCCGCGCCGGTGGAAGCCGGCCCGACCTCCGCGAGTACGGCAAAGGCGCGCGAGACGGCGACACAGACCCTCGACATCGCACCTGGCGGGGCTGTGCCGGGAACGGCCGGATCCACGAACGACACCCGGGCAGGGGCGGTGGCCACTGCCGCAGCGCCGGCCGGGACCCCCTCGACCGCCGCGACCGCGACGAGTCCCGCTGCCCCAGTGCCGACCGTGGCGCCTGCCGCCGCACCGGCGACGACCTTCGCTGCGCCGACCCCGGCCAGCGCTCCGGCATCGACGCCGGTCGCTTCACCGGCTCCTGGGACGAGCGCGCCACCCGCGCCAGCCCCCGCACCGCGCACGCTTCAGGCCTCGCCTCCCACGGCGACCCCGATCGTGCCCGCGGCGTCGGCGGACTCGACGCCTGTCTCGACCGTCCAGGCGACGCGTGTCACCTCGGAGGCCGGGGCTGCGGCCCCGGTCTCCACGCCAACACCGGCGGCAGTAGTCCCGACGACACCTGCACCTTCGACAACGGCGAGCGCCGTCACTGGCGGCAGCCAGGACGCCGCGATGCCGGCGCCGGGAACTTTGACACCGGTCTCAGCGTCTGAGAATGCGAAGACCGCGAGCGTCGCTCCGGCCCTCGGCGTGCTGGCACTGCTGCTGGTACTCCTCGCCATCATTGAGCGCGCGGGGGCGCGTGCGGCGCGGGCGTAGCCCGCGTCCGGAAGGACGACCCATGTTCCGATGGATCACTCAACACTCCCGCAGGATCGCCGCCCTGGCGATCGGGACGGCGGCACTCGCGCTCGTCGCGTGCACGCCCGAGGTGAACGTGGCAACCCCAGGCAACGCCGAGTCGACCGGGATCGCCGTGACCGGCACGGGCACGACCAGCGTGAAGCCTGACCTGGCGCTCGTGAACCTCGGCATCGAAGCGACGGCCACAACCGTGGCGGAGGCCCGCTCGAAGGGCGCTACGGCTATGGACGCGCTCACGAAGGCGGTGAAGGCCAAGGGCCTGGCCGACGCCGACATCCAGACTCAGTCGTTCAACATCTTCCCGCAGTACGGGACGTCCGTGACGCCCTTGCCCAACAGCCGCCCGACGCCGCCGGTGATCATCGGCTACACGGTGAGCAACACCGTCCAATTGCGAGTCCGGAACCTTGACGCGCTGTCAGACGTTATCGACGCCGCGATTGCGGCTGGTGGGAACGCGATCCGCGTCAACTCCTTCCAGTTCACGATCGAGAAGCCGGACCAGTACCTGGCGAAGGCACGCGAGGAAGCGGTGCTGAACGCGAAGGCGCGCGCCGAGATCCTGGCGAAGGCCGCCGGAGTGAAAGTGGGACCGGCGCGGAGCATCACCGAGTCCGGTGCGTCACTGGGCGCGTTGGACAAGGCCGTCGCCGCGCCGGCGCCGCTCGCAGCAGACGGCCGGGTGTCGACGCCGGTGTCGCCGGGCCAGGAGAACCTTGCCGTGGTGGTGTCTGTGGTCTTCGAGATCACCAAGTAGGGTTCAGCTTAGCGGGGAATCCCCGCGATGTTCAGGCCAGGCCGGCACTGTCATCCCGCCCTTCTGCTGCCGGCCAGCAACCTTCGAGGGCCGTCTCATCCAACCAACCGGGTGAGGCGGCCCTCGGACTATCTCCGCCCTTCAGGCTGGTGCGCCGCTGCCGATAGTCCAGCCGTTGAGGGTCTGCCCTCAGCCCTCGGTCTCGGCCGCACAGGTGCGGGGAAGCGAATCAGGCCATGCGTCGAGCGCTGCCACAAGTCACGGCGTGGGTGCTGGGGCTGAGTGCGTCCACCGCACTGTTCGGTGTGATGCGCTGGCGTCCGGCGCTGGACGCCGCCACGGCGTGGAAGTCGCCCGTCGGCCACGTGTGGATCGTGTCCGGAGTGGCCTTCCTTGCGCTGGTGGTGGGGATTGTGGCGGCGGCAGCGGCGTGGCAGCGGACGAACGCGCGGACGCTGTGGATTGCCCTCGGCTTCTTGAGCATGGCGGGCTTCTTCTTCGTCCATGGTCTGGTGACTCCCGGGTTCCTCGTTGGTAAGAACTACTTCTTCCTGACCGGGTTCTCCGGCCGCCTGGCGGTGTTGGCGGCCGCGACCTGCCTCGCGGCGAGCGCCGTCGATTGGCCGGAGCCGGTCGCGCGGCGGATGGTCGCGTGGCGCCACCCGATCCTGCTGGCGACGGGCGGGGTGCTGGTGGCGTACGGCGCTGTGGGCCTGAAGGCACCGCACATCCTGCCTTCCGTGCTGGTGACCGCTCCGATGTTCCGCTACGTGACCCTGGGCGCGGTGACGGTGCTCGCGGGGTTCGCCTGCGTGCGGTACGTGTCCGGCTACGTGCGCACGGGCCTGCCGCTGTTCGGTGCCATCGCGATTGGCGCGATGATGCTGGCGCAGTCCACCTACTCGATGCACTTCGGCAAGGCGTGGAGCGGGACGTTCTGGCTCTACCACTTCCAGTTGCTGTTCGGGTACAGCGCGATCGGTTGGGGCCTGTTCTGGGAGTTCTCGCGAGGCCGCGCGATCCAGGCGATCGAGGACCTGACCGTGACCGATGTCGTGGAGCAACTCCGCCGCGGCCACACGGAGTCGATCGTCTCGCTGGCGGCCGCCCTCGAGGCACGCGACGGATACACGCTGGGACATGGCGAACGTGTGGCGGCGCTAGCCATCCTCATCGGGCAGGAGATGCGGTTGTCGCCGACGCGTCTGCGCGCGCTGGCGGCGGGGGCGCTGCTGCATGATGTGGGGAAGATCGGTATCCCGGACGCGGTGCTTCACAAGCCGGGGCGGCTGTCCGCGGAGGAGTACTCGGTGATCCAGGAGCACCCGGCGCGCGGGGACGTGATGCTGGGGGCTTCCTTCTCCGGCAGCGCGGAGTGCCTCGTGATCCGCCACCACCACGAGCGGTGGGATGGCGCCGGCTACCCGGACGGGCTGGCCGGTGAGGCGATCCCGCTTGAGGCACGCATCGCAGCGGTGGCCGACGTGTACGACGCGCTGCGGTCGAACCGCGCCTACCGGATCGCGTGGTCGGCGGAGGACGCCGTGGGGCTGATCGCGCGGGACGCCGGGTCGCACTTCGACCCTCGGTGTGCGGAGGCGTTCGCGCGCGTGGTGGCCGTCTGGGAAGCGCGGTACGCGGACGATTCGTTGGTCTATCACGAGCGCCGGGCCGCCTGATGTCCCCTGCCGTCCGCCGGATGACCGTGCTGGGCGGGGCGTTGATCGGTGGGAACGCGGGCGCCCTCGTCCTGGCGTACTGGCTCGGCGGTCCCGCTGGGGTCGTGCGGCAGGTGGTGCTGATCTGTCACCTGTAGGGCGCGCACGGGAGGCCGGTGGTACGCTCGGGCCTCTTCGACCCACTCCCCGTGGTGAGGTGTTCCCGGTGGTCCTGAGCGATCGATCCATCCGCGAGGCGCTGGCGTCCGGCCGGCTGGTGGTTGACCCCCTGGGCGAGAACGCCGTGCAGCCCGCCTCACTCGACATCCGCCTCGACCGGCACTTCCGGGTGTTCCGCAACCACCGCCAGGCCTACATCGACATCCGCGAGGAGATCCCGGAGTTGACCGAGGCCGAGTCGATCGCGGACGACGAGCCCTTCGTGCTGCATCCCGGCGAGTTCGTGCTCGGTTCCACCGTCGAGCGCGTCGAACTGGCGGCCGACATTGTGGCGCGTGTGGAGGGGAAGTCGTCGCTCGGGCGGCTGGGCCTCCTCGTCCACGCGACCGCAGGGTTCGTCGACCCGGGGTGGAAGGGCAACCTGACGATGGAGTTGTCTAACGTCTCTACGTTGCCGATCCGGCTGTACTACGGGATGAAGATCGGGCAGTTGTCGTTCCAGAACCTGACGACGCCGGCCGACCGCCCGTACGGGCATCCCGACCTGAAGTCGCGGTACCAGGGACAGACGTTGCCGACCGCGTCGCGGATCTTCCGCGACTATCAGCCGCCGCAGTCGCGGTAGCCGAGGCCTCTCGATGCCGTCCGAGTTCATGCGCCTCGCCCTTGACGAGGCGCTGAGCGCGCTCGGGAGCACGTCGCCCAATCCATCGGTGGGTGCAGTCGTCGTGCGCGACGGGCTCGTGGTGGGGCGCGGGCATACGCAGCCGCCGGGCGGGCCCCATGCCGAGGTCGTCGCGTTGCGTGAGGCCGGCTCCGCCGCGCGCGGGGCGACGCTGTATTGCACGCTTGAGCCGTGCTCCCACACGGGCCGCACCGGTCCCTGCACCGAGGCGATCATCGAGGCCAGGGTCAGCGCGGTGCGTTACTCGATCCAGGACCCGGATCCGAACGTCGCGGGGACAGGCGACACGCGGTTGCGGGACGCGGGCATCGACGTCGCGATCGGGGACGGTGCGGCCGAGTCGATACGGATCCTCGAGGGATACCTGAAGCACCGACGCACG
>SCVR01000405.1 GCA_004296805.1 Dehalococcoidia bacterium | reverse complement strand
CACCATCGTTGCCGGCCGGGCGAGCGGCAGCGCGGGTCACGCACTGGTCGTCTGCGGAGAAGGTGACGTTCGAGACGGCGTACAACTCGGCGAAGGCGCGCCACCCGGAGAAGGGCTGGCCGTCTCCGAACTGGTTCGACTTCCTCGATGTCATGCGCAAGGAACCCGTGGTGATCCGGGGCGCGATGGGCTACGGCCTGAAGGCAGTCGCGCGCGCGCTCCACGACCACGGCCTGATCCGCACCGTCTGGCCGGACGGCTCCATGGACGGCCTCGGCGCGATGATGGGCGGGTGGTGGTGCTACGACGAGGCGGCGCGCACGGGCGTCCCGGTCACGTCGCTCGACCTGATGCGCGACATCATCGAGTACAACGAGATCGACTGCCGCTCGATGCAAGAGGTGGTGTTCGCAGTGAGGATGTTGGAGTAAGGGAGTTCACTATGCCGAAGCAGGAGTCGAAGAAGCCGACCGAGGCCGAGCGACGTGTTGAGCGCGAGCACAACGTCGCGAAGGGCGGCAGCACCCGGGCGGCAAAGCCCCGGTCAGGGCGCAGCGGCAGCGACTCGAACGCGAGCAAGACCACGCGGGGGCGATAGCGCGCGGGGCTACCGCCCGGTGAACTTCGGGGGGCGCTTCTCGCGGAAGGCCTGGACGCCTTCGGTACGGTCCTCGGAGTTCACGAGCAGCAGGTTCAGCCAGCGCTCGTGGTCGTTGTACTCCTCGAAGTCCTTCAGGACGTCGCGGTTCACGCTGGCCTTCCAGGCGGCGTAGTTCTTCGTGGGGCCCTGCGCGAGTTCGCCGACGAAGGCTGCAAGTTCGGCCTCGTAAGTCTCGGGCGACCACAGGCGGTTGATGATGCCGTAGCGCTCGGCCTCGACGGCGGAGATGACGCGGCCGGTCATCAGCAGGTCCATCGCGCGCGACTTGCCGATGAGCGCGGGCAACAGCAGGCCGACGCCCTGGTTCGCGAAGATCGCCTTCCCGGCGCGGATGTCGCCGATCACGATGTCGGAGCGGGCAACTCGGAAGTCGCTCGAGAGCGCGGTGACCCAGCCGGCACCGTGAGTCAGGCCGTTGAGCGCCGCGATGACGGGCTTCGGCGTGCTGAGGAGCGTCTTGACGAGGTCGAAGTGTGCGCCGCGGTCAGGGTGGAGGTCGTTGCGGTCGTACGGGCCGGGCCAATCGCCCATGCCGTTGACGATGTCGTCGCCGGAGGAGAAGGCACGGCCGGTGCCGGTGATGACCACGACACGGACGCTCGGGTCCGGGCCGGCCTCGGCGACATAGCGGGTAATGCCCTTCACCATCTCCCAGGTGATGGCGTTCAGGCGTTCCGGCCGGTTGAGACGGATCGTGAGGACGCCGCCGTCCTGCGTGCGGACCAAGCCCTCGATGTCAGCCACGGCGCGTCCCCTCTCGGCGGCCCGGCGTCGATCGCCTGAGCCGCCGGAGGATAGCAGAGGCCGACCCGCCTACCGCATCGCCATCCCCATCGAGTCGCGGACGCCGCCCGAGGCGATGAGTGCGTCCGCGCGATCCGCAAGACCGACCTCCGCGAGGATCTCGCGGGTCTGGCGGCCGAGCGCCGGCGCGGGGACGCCCGCGCGTGGCGGGGTCCTCGACAGGCGCGCGGCCGGACCGATGGTCGTGACGACGCCCATGTCGTCGTGCTCGCGCGCGACGCTCAGGCCGTGCTCACGCACCCACGGGTGGTCCATCAACTCACGGGTGCCCTGCACCACTCGATGCACGGCAACGCCAGGGATCCCCGCGACTCGCTTCTGCCATGTCGCGAGCGGGGCCATCGCGATGCGCTTCTCCAGCTCGGCCTCGAGCGCCGCCCCGGAGAGCGACTCGATGCCGCTGAGGCCCTCGACCTTCGCGAGGGCACCGACGGTGGGCGCGGCGAGGAACATCCAGATGTCGATCGCCTCGTACGCGCGGTGGAGCGGGCCACTGCCAACGATGTCCTGGCCGCGCGGTTCGTCCCACGTCTTGCCAGCGTAGTCCTGCATGAACTGCCCCTGGAGCAGCGTGGCCGTGTAGGCCAGTGCAGCATCGACATGCTGGCCGTGGCCGGTCTTCCGCTTGTGCAGCAAGGCAAGGGCGACGGAGTAAGCGCCGAGGAAGCCGGTGCCGTAGTCGTTGACCGCGTACTTCTGGAGTTGCGGCTGGCCCTTGCCGCCGAAGCGCTCCTGCATCCCGGTGGCGGCCTGCGCGATCTGCTCGTGGCCCGCGCGCCCCGCGTAGGGGCCGACATGGCCGTAGGTGTTGAGCGAGGCGTAGACGATGTCCGGCCGCTTCGCCTTCACCTGCTCATACGAGAAGCCCAGCTTCTGTGCGACGTCCTTCCGGAAGTTCTGCACTACCACATCCGCAGTGTCGATCAACTTCCAGAGAACCTCCTGGCCCTCGGGCGTCTTGAGATCGAGGACGATGCTGCGCTTCCCCCGGTTGACGTCACCGTGGAAGGCGAACCCCGGAGGCCGCGTGGGGGCCTCGATCTTGATGACGTCAGCACCGTACTCGCCCAGCGTGCGGCCACAGGTCGGGCCGGCGAGGACGATGCAGAGGTCGAGGACGCGGACACCATCGAGGGCGCTGCGAAGGAGGCCCTCCGGCGTCGCCGCCGTCGGTGCAGCACCGCGCGCGGCCGTCGCGAGCGCCATCACCTCAGCGCGGTCGGCGTCGAGGCGGTGACGGGGGCCGGGGACGGCGCCGGGCGTGAGGGTGAGCCGGGCGGAGACGCCCGGCATCTTCGTCTTGCCGAGGATGGGGTCGTCGACCTCAACAATCGTGGCGGAGCCGATCGCGTGCTCGTGAGTGAGCCACTCGGCGCTCGGGCGGCAGACGGCGCACTCGCCACCCGCTGCGTTAACAAGCGCTTCCCATTCGGCTGCCGGCCGTGTCTTGAAGAGCACGCGCGCCTTCTCGATCATCTCGCGCGCGGCCTCGGGGTTCTTCGCGAGGCGGTCACGGTCGAGCAGTCCGTCGCGTACCCAATTGCCGACGCCGGCCGCGTCGAGGACTTCCTGCGTCTTGCCGTTGCCAGTGTGGAACATGATCCAGCGGCCGTCGGAGCACTCGAACTGAGTCGTGAGAGAGACACCCGCCCCCATCGGCGGCAGGTCGCCTGCGTGCACACGCAGGCCGTCGTACCCGATGGCGCCGAACATTGCGTCGAAGAGCGGGACCTGGATGACCTGGCCCACGCCATCGCGCTCGCGGACGCCGAGTGCCATGGCGACGGCGACAGCGGTCTGGATGGCGGCGTACGAAGACGCGAGGGGAATCGCGCTGTAGATCGGGCGGCCGTTCGTGGGCGTCCCACCGCGGGCGGCGCGGTACATGCCAGCCGCTGCACCGACGATGCCCTCCCATGCGGGGAAACCGGCGCGCGGGTCGTCCGACGCGAACCCGGGCATCGAGCAGTAGATGAGGCGCGGGTTTGCCGCGACCATCGCAGCAGCACCGAGTCCGAGACGGTCCATGACGCCAGCGCGGAAGTTCTCAACGACGACGTCCGCGCTCGCGATCAGTGCACGGGCGGCGCCCCGACCGTCGTCGGTCTTGAGGTCGAGGACGATCGAGCGCTTGCCGCGGTTCCAGGTGGCGTTCGCCGGCGTGTCCCAGCGTGGCCCGCCCGGCGGGTCAACGCGGATGACCTCCGCGCCCTGATCGCCGAGCAGTTGGGCGGCGAGCGGCCCCGCGATGTACTGCCCGAAGTCGATCACCCGAATCCCAGCGAGCGCACCAGCCATCGCGACCCTCCTCCAACGCGCCGGAGGCCTCCGAGCCCGCGCAGTGTACTGCGGGAGCGGCGCGGCATCGGTATCGACGCGGCGAGCACGTACGTGGTTGCGGGAGTTGACACCCCGGGACGTGGGACCTCAAATCACAGCGCCGCGCGGCAACCGTCCGCCTGCGACCTGACGAGGGAGTCCCACATGCGCGCTGCCGTCCTCCGCGGGCCCGACCCGATGACCATCGAAGAGGTGAACCTGGATGGGCCTCGGGCCGGTGAGGTGCGCGTGAAGGTATTGGCGTGCGGGGTCTGCCACTCCGACCTGCACACAATCAACCGCGCGAAGGGCGGAGCTCTGCCGGTGCCGGTGATCCTCGGGCACGAGGTCGGCGGGATAGTCGAGGAGGTCGGGTCTGGGGTGACCTCGGTGAAGGCGGGAGACCACGTGGTGGTCGCGTTCCGGCCGAACTGCGGGCAGTGCTTCTTCTGTCTGCGCGGCGACGGCCAGTTGTGCGAGCGTCCCGACTTCCCCGAGCGCGCCGCCACCGGAGCGAGCCCTCGGCTGACCCAGGAGGGCAAGCCGATCCTGCAGGGCATCGGTGTGGCAGGGTACTCCGAGTACACAGTGATGCCGGAACGGGGCGTGGTGAAGGTCCGCGACGATGCGCCGCTTGAGACGATCTGCCTCGTCGGTTGCGGCGTTACGACCGGCGTCGGTGCGGCGATCCGCACGGCGAAGGTCGAGGCGGGGTCGACAGTAGCCGTCATCGGCCTCGGTGGCGTCGGGCTGAACGTAGTCCAGGGCGCTCGCCTGGCCGGGGCCAAGCGGATCATCGCGATCGACACGGTGGACTCGAAGGCTGATCTCGCCGCCAAGTTCGGCGCGACGCACTTCGTGAACGCTGCGAAGGAGGATGCCGTCGTAGCCGCACAGAAGGCGGCCGGGGGCTACATCGACTACGCGTTCGAGGCGATCGGCCTCGGCGCCACCGTGACGCAGGCGTTCAACATGGTGCGGGCCGGTGGGACGGCAGTCGTCGTGGGCGTGGTCGGACAGGATGTGACGATCCCCGGGCTCGCGTTCCTGCGCGAGAAGCGGCTGATCGGGTCGTTCTTCGGCTCTGCGACACTCCAGCACGACATCCCGCTGTACGTGGACATGTACATGGACGGCAAGTTGAACCTCGACGACCTCGTCTCGCGCCGCCGGCCACTCGCTGAGGTCAATGAGGCGTTCGAGGACATGAAGACGGGTGGCGTCGCGCGCTCCGTGATGATGCTGTAGCCAGATCCGACAGGACGGAGCCGCTGATGAACCCGCTTCACGCGTTGTCCAAGAAGAACGCGCTACTTGTCATGGCCGTCCTGGCGGGGACAACGGTCTCCTGCATCTGCCAGAGCTCTGAGGAAGTGCTTCGGACCCCCACGCCCACATCGAAGGCGTCGACTGCCGCGGCGCCGGCGACCTCAACCGCGTCACCGGGAGCAGCAGCCACAAGCGGCGCTACCGCAACGGCGTCGGCGAGTCCAGCCACGGGCGCGAGCACCGCGACAGCCGCGGCCAGACAGGCTGTCCGACTCCGTGGGGTGCTGGGTGTAGACCATCCGCCATTCGCACAGAACTACGGCGTCGGCGGGAACAGCGTAGGCATGGCCTGTCTCAGCGGGATCCCGACCGGCGGGACTGTGACGATCCAGATCAATGGAGGCACGGGCGCCCCGCCCAGCATCCTCGGCAGTGGCGGCGCGGACGGGACGGTGATCATCCCGTTCCCGATCCAGCAGTTCGGCATGATGAACGCGTCGATCACGGGCCTGCGAGTCAACGGACAGCCGACGAACTTCCAGGCGGATGCCTTCTCCTACACCGTCGGCTCGCAGGACCTGATCTGCACGCCACCTCGCTAGCGATCATGACCGCGCACTACCGAGGTGGCCTCACCCGCCGGGTCCGGACGGCCTCGACACCGCCCAACGCGCCGAGGGCATCGCGCAACGTCGCTGCCGCCTCGTCGGTGCGGCGGCGACCGATGCGGCGGACGAGCGAGGCCTCCACTGATCGACGCGCCTCGCGGGTCGCCTCGACCATCTCCCAGCCGAGCGGCGTGAGCGCGAGCCGCCGGCGGCGTGCGTCCTCGGCGTCGACGCGTCGCTCGACGTACCCCAGCGCGACGAGTTCATCGAGCGCCTGGGAGACGGCCTGCGGGCTGACGCCCTGCGCCTCGGCGACCTCGCCCACCGTGGGCTCTCCCCCGACGAGGTGCTGGATCAGGAACCCCTGGGCGAAGCGGACACCCTGGTACCCCTGCTCCTCGACGCGGGCCATCACGGCCTCGGCGTAGGCATACCCGAGGAAGAGCGCGGCGTACCCCAGGTCCAGCGCTTCGAGTTCCACATCAGCCACGGAGACCTCCTCGATCAGCGCTCACGATCGTTATTCAACCATAGTTGACGATATGGCTGCCCGGCGCTGGAATGTTCAACCACACTTGATGACTTGGGAAAGAGCCCCCAGATGCCCATCTCCACACCTGCCGTCGAAGTTGTCCGGCACTTCATCGCCCTGGTCGCTGGGGGCGGCGAGGGCGTCGAGGCACTCACGACACCCGACCTCGTAGTCGTGACGCATCCCAACCTCTTCGCTCCGTCGGGTCACACCCGCACGTACGCGGAGAGCGCAGCCGCCCGACAGACCGGCAAACAAATCGCGCCCGTCCAGACATGGGAGATCCGGACGATCGACGAAACCGCGCCGGGCTATGTGACCGTACGTGCCACGTGGAGCGCGACTCTGGCCTCAGCCGCGGGCTCTTTCGCGGCAGGCACGCAGTTGCGCGCTGAGATCGCACAATTCTTTGAGTTGCGCGAGGGTCAGGTCGCTCGTCTCGAGACGTTTGACTGCTACTACCCGCCGCACCTGCCGTAACCGCGTTCCGGTACCATCGTTCTCGCCTCATCCCTTGAGGCCGAGCGGAGCGACCGATGCATCTGCGACTAACCGCGGTGTTCGTGATGGCCCTCGCGGTCCTCCCCGCGTGCGCCGCAGACCAGCGTCCTCCCGAGGCAGCCCCCACACCTTCAGCCGCATCGACACGAGCGGCCGAGGTGAACGCGGCCCCCGGGAGCGTCGACTCGAAGGCGCCAACGGCACCCGTAGCAGCAGCCCTCGACGGCAAGTTTGTGGTGACGCTCGACCCCGGGCACGGGGGTGACGAGTCCGGAGCAGCGGCTTACGGCATCGTCGAAAAGGACTCGAACGTCGACTTCGCACTCCGGGTGGAACGGTTCCTGAAGCAGGAGGGCGTGGAGGTCGTCGTGACGCGGCGTGACACGAACTACCCGCCGGGCATCACGGGCACTGGACGGGATGGTTCACGTGCCTCCCTTGCCGAACGGGTCAGACTCGCAAACGAGGTGAACTCGGACGTGTTCGTCTCGATCCATTCGAACGGGTCGGCCGACGCCAGCGCGCGTGGCATCGAGGTGTACTGGGAGAGCCGTCGAGAGTTCGCGGACGAGAACAAGCGCCTCGCACGGACGGTCCTCGACCGGATGATCGACTCCTCGGCGCGCGCCGGTTACGGCATCCGTGACCGCGGGATCATCGACTCCTCGTGCTGGCGCGGCGCCAACGGGCGATGCGTGGGTCTCTACGTGCTATCGCCTGCCGGCCAAGTCACGATGAGTGGCAACCCGCAGGCGAAGGTACCGACACAGATGCCCGGAGTGCTCGTGGAGTTGCTGTTCATCTCCAACACCGATGACGTCGCGCTGCTGAAAGATGACCGGGCGCGCGACTCGATCGCCCAGGGCCTCGCCTGGGGGATCATGGAGTTTCTCAAGTCGCGGTAGCCGGCCTCAGGTCGCGCGGGGCCTAGGGGGCGCAGCGCCAGACCGACCACTCCTGACCGACGCGCGCACGCGGGTCCAGGCGACACCGCTTCTGCACGGCATCCATCACGTCTCGCCCGATGAGCCCACCTCGCACTCGGCCCAGCCCGAGGACCAGCCCAGGCACCTCTCCACTGGCGAGCAGCGCATCAAGTTCCTCAGCCGGCAGGACGCCGGCGCGCTGGTACTCGTTCCAGACGGGCAGGACAGGGATGTTGCCGTAGGCGATCGCCTCGCCGGCGTTGTTTACTCCGTCGATCCCGAAGCGGTACTTCGTCCCCTTGTCCGGGAACGCGGCAAGGATGAGGTCGACTGGGACGGTTCGGCCCCCAGGCAGAGGCGGCCGCTTCGCGGCGTAGACGAGCGGGTTCGGACGGGTGATCTGCCCGCCATGGGGCGCTTCTGTCGTGATCCAGATCGATCCCACGGCCGGCACGGCCAGCACCGCGAGGAACGCGATCGCCCGATACAGCGGCGCGTGGCGCCTTGACCACGCGAGCAACACGAGGAGCGCGGCGAGGCCCACCACGACGACGGCGATGTCGGCGGCATGGGTGAGCGGGGGGTGTGCGCGAACGGCCCAGCGGCCGTACGCAGCGACGCCGATAACGACCACGATGGTCGCGAGGGTACCCCGCCAGCCACGCCACCGGACGGCCTCGGCAGCGGCGAGTCCAACGAGCACGGCCAGCGCCGGAGCGTACGACTCCGTGTACTGCGCCGCGGCCCGGTTCGAGACCGAGAACAGCACGATGCCGGTGACTGCCCACGCGGACCAGAAGAGCGCCGGGCCTTCGATGAACCGCTTCGGCCGGCGCGCGGACAGGGCAATGCCGGCGAGTGCTAGCAGGACGGTGGCCCCCAGCAGCGGGCCGTTCGAGCCGGTGACGAGGCGACCGGCACCGGCGTCTCCCACGCCGAAGATGAGCGCAGACGCCTTGATCTGGGCGTTCGTGTCCGCAGACGCGCCGGGGATAGGCGCAAAGATGGTGACCTCACCCGGCAGCACGCGCTCGATGCCGTTGTAGCGCAGCACGAGGCCGATCGCGCTGTTCGATCGGTCGTTCATGATCCTCGGACGCTGGTCGGGTGGCGTCAGCTCAACGGCGGCCACCCAGAGGACGCTCACTGCGACCAGCACGCCAACGGCGCCTGCCATTGGGCGCCAGCGGACGAGGACATCGCGACGCCATCGGAGCCCGACGTAGAGGACGACCGCGGGCATCACGAGGAAGCCCTCGAAGAACTTGACGTTGAACAGCAACCCCATCGCCACGGCCCACGCCAGCAGCAGCCGTGGCCGCGGAGTCTCGACGGCGACGATCAACAGCCACGCCGCGCCTGCGAGGAATGCGGCGAGCATCGCGTCCATCGTCGAATCGCGGGCGGTACCGACGGACTCAGGGAATACGGCCAGCGCGACGGCGGCAACGAGGGCGGCGAGCGGGCCTGCGCTTCGCCTCGCCGCTCCCCATGTGAGGGCAACGGCGACGGTGCCCGCCAGCGCCATCGGTCCGATGAGGCCGGCACCGCCGAAGCCCTTCATCTTCGTCGCGATGACCTGGATCCAGAGGGCCAGCGGTGGCTTGTCGACGGTGAGTGTGCCAGCGGGGTCGTACGCGGCGTACCAGAAGTGGTGCCACGACAGCCCCATCGAGCGCACCGTCGACGCGTAGAAGAGGTTCCCGAGTCCTGCATCACCGAGCGCATAGAAGCGGAACCATGCGGCGATCCCGAGGACGAGGATCAACCCACCAGCCTCCAGGGCGTGCGCTTGCCAGAATCGGTACAGAGCGCGCGTCCGTTGCAGGTATTGCATGCTGCCTCCGCCCGCATCGTAGGGGGCGGGCGGGGACGTGCGGGACTACTCGCTCCGCAGGGCGAGGATGGGGTCGAGCCGGGACGCCCGGAATGCCGGGTATGAGCCGCTGACCAGCCCCACCAGCAGAGCAACCCCGAACGCCAGGCCAATGCTCCATGTCTGGATCGCGGTCTGCATCGCGGTCCCGGAGATATCTCGCCCGTCGATGGCCACGGCGACCGCGACGCCGATGCCGATCCCGATCAGCCCACCGACCAGACTCAGCACGATGGCCTCGGTCACGAACTGACGCATGACGTCCATCCCTCGCGCCCCAACAGCACGACGGATGCCGATCTCCCGTGTCCGCTCGGTGACGGAGACCAGCATGATGTTCATGGTGCCGATGCCACCCACGATGAGCGAGATGCCCGCGATACTACCGAGAAGGATCGAGAGCGTACGGCTCACCTCGGCCGCGGCACCCACCAGATCGTTCTGACTCTGGACCGTGAAGTCGGGCGATACCACTTGGTGACGTTGGGCAAGGATGTCGGTGATGGCCGTCCCGATCAAATCCTGGTTGGCGCCGGGCACGCTTCGGATGTTGATCTGGTTGACGGAGATGTCACCTCTCGGATTCCGGAGAAACTGGACCCTCGACGAAAGTGACGGCACGGGGACAAACACGTAGTTGTCCTGCTCCCCGGTCCCGCCGCGAGCTGCCATCACGCCAATCACGCGAAAGTTGAAGCCCTGCGGGCCCAGGGCCAGCCGCACCTGCTGCCCAATGGCGTCCCCGTCTGGGAACAGCGTCTCCGCGACCGCAGAACCCAGCACCAGTGTGAGCGCGCGACGGTCGACGTCATCCGCACCAATGAAGTCACCCTCGGCCACCTTCGCATCGCGAACATCCATGTAGGAAGGTGTGGTCCCGATCACAGTCACGCCGAGGTTCTGGCTCAGGGCGATCGCCTGCGCGTTGAACGACAGTTGCGGTGCGACTCCCATCACTCCCGGCACCTTCGCGCTGTCGATGGCGTCCGCATCCGCGGCCGTCAGCGTGATGCCGCTGTCGCGCGCGCCCCGCGCACCCGTCGTGCGATCCGTCGGCGGCGCTGGCTTCACGAAAATGAGGTCAGAACCCAGCCCCCGGATGCGATCCTGCACCCCTTGCTGCGCCCCCTGACCGACAGCGATCAACACGATCACCGACGCGACACCGATGACCAGGCCCAGCGCGGTGAGACCACTCCGGAGCCGGTTCGCAGCGATGGCGCGGAGTGCCGTCCGGATCGAGTCGAAGATGCTCACCGCGCCACCTCGCTCACCACGGGCGTTGTGGATGCGGGCGCCGTCGCCCGGGCACGCTGCTCGTCCGAGATGATCACCCCATCGCGCATGCGCACGGTGCGGTTCGTGAAGTCGGCGATGTTCTGCTCGTGCGTCACGACGACGACGGTGATCTGCTGTTCGCGGGCGAGCTCCTCGAAGATCCCCATGACCTCCTCGCTCGTGCGGGTGTCGAGGGCGCCCGTGGGCTCGTCCGCCAGGATCACGTTCGGATGCACTACGAGCGACCGCGCGATCGCGACGCGCTGCTGCTGGCCGCCGGACAACTGGTTTGGGTGATGACTTGCCCGATCTGCGAGGCCCACACGCTCGAGGGCCTCGAGAGCCATCGCCCGCCGGTTCGAGCGCCGCTGGTAGAGGAGCGGCAATTCCACCTGCTCGACCGCAGTCATGCGCGGGACGAGGTTGTATGACTGAAACACGAACCCAAAGAGGCGCCCCCTCAGTCGTGAGCGGGTGTCGTCATCAAGCTTCGAGACGTCAGCCCCGTCGAGCTCATAGATCCCGGCAGTCGGATCGTCCAGCAGCCCAATGATGTTCATCATGGTGCTCTTGCCGGAGCCGCTCGCGCCCATGATCGCGATGAACTCCCCTGCCCGAACATCCAGTGATACGCCGTCGAGCGCCCGCACCTCGCCCGCGTCCGTTCGGTACACCTTCTCGATGCCCTCGAGGTGGATCACCGGATAGCGTTTCCACCGCCGGGCCCGCCGCCAGGGAACGACTGGTTAGGCTGGCCCGGACGCGCCGTCCCTGTCGCGGTCGCAGTCCCGCGCACGGCACTCGTGATGACAGTGTCACCGTCGTTCAGTCCGCTGGTGATCACAGTGCGTGTCCCGTCCGTGCCCCCAGTCACTACGGGTCTGGACTGTGCACCACCGTTCCCATCAGGCACCAACACGACCGACTG
This sequence comes from Dehalococcoidia bacterium, assembly GCA_004296805.1. Lineage (GTDB taxonomy): Bacteria > Chloroflexota > Dehalococcoidia > UBA2979 > UBA2979 > SURF-43. Next base: position 272 of record SCVR01000405.1, on the reverse strand, counting down.
ACGGTTCTCTCGTCGGACCGCGCCGGACGGCACCAGGAGCACGTTTTCGCTCACCGATTGAACGAGGATAACTGAGCCGCTCATCCCCTCCGTGGGAAGCCGCTGGCCGCCCGACCCTCCCGCAGCAGCCCCGGCCCCGAAGGCGCGTTGGCCACCTGGGGAGGCACCCGTACCGCTGCCCGCGCCCGGCGGTCGCTGTCCGCCGCCGGGGAGGCCGGTACCTTTCGTCACCGCCGTCGATGCGGTGGTGGCCGAAGCGGCCGCCGTCGAGG
>SCVR01000404.1 GCA_004296805.1 Dehalococcoidia bacterium | reverse complement strand
GCAACGACGAAGGCCACGAGGAGCGATGCAGCGAGGAGGCCGAAGCCAACAGTTCGCCGCATCGGGGTTCCCCATTCGCGCCAACCCCGCCGCGCGAGGTCAGAGTATGGGAAACAGGAACGTGAGTAAACACCTGAGCAGATATCCGCCATCCACAGGATGGTCGGTTACGAACATTTGTTTCGATAACCAACGGCAACCAGGACACGCTACTGCGACGCCGCCCGCGCGCGCAGCGCGTTCTTGATCCCCGCCGCCACGCCCAGCGCCAGATAGTGCCGCACCGAGTCGTCCTTCAGGAGCGCCGCGTCCGCCTCATTCGAAATGTAGAACAACTCCACGATGACCCCGGGCATCTGAGTCGCTCGTGTCTGCACCGAGGCCTGCGTCCCGTACCCCAGGGCCTCCCAGTCGCCGCCACGCTGGTCCATCTCCTGACGCGTCATCTCTCGCTCACCCCCCAGCACGAGGTACGGCGTCCGACGCCCCGCCCAATCCTCCATCGACGTGTCCTCACGCGTCCGCCCCGGTGCGACCTCGTACCCGTGTTCAGCCAGCGATGCCACCACGCTGGCCCGGATCGCCTCCGCCAGCGCCCGGTTGCGCTCCGCGAACGGGCGGTCCGGGTTGTAGATCACTTCGACCCCGCGCGCGTTCAGGTCCGAGAAGGAGTTGGAGTGGATCGAGATGAACAGGTCCGCCCGCGCCTCATTCGCGATCGCGATCCGCGTGTCGAGGTCGGCGAAGATCGCGGAGTAGTCCGTCAGGGCGCGCCCATCGTGGAACGCGCGCCCATCGTCGGTGCGCGTGTAGATCACCTCGATGCCGTCTCGCCTCAACAACTCGCCGACGCGCTTCGCCATGTCGAGGTTGGAGTCGCGTTCCACCAGCCCGAACCCTGTCGCGCCCAGTTCGTCGGCGCCGTGGCCTGCGTCCAGCACGACGCGAAACGGCGGCGGCCCGCCATCGTGGAGCGAGAAGACAGCCGTGGCGATCACCAGGGCGAGCAGCACAGGCAGCCCGTACATCGACGTCCGCAAACGTCGCCCGCGGCTCGCGTTCTCAAGCACTCGCTCGTCCTGGTCGCTCATCCGCATCCGCGCCTCACCCAACCCACGATACGACAAAGATAGAGACGGCCCCGTTCACACGGGGCCGTCTCCTCAGTTTGTTACGGATCTGTCGCCCTAGTCGAGCGTGGTCATCCCCTTGCGCTTCGCGTTCACGAGGATCGCCATGTTGCCGTGGCCACGGTTCTCGTACATCAACTGGTGCGGCTTACCCACCTCGTCGAAGTTGAACACCTCGCCGAGGCACGGGTCGACTTCCTTCTTCGCCACCATCTCGTTCAGCGCAGCGCACTGCTCCACGTTGGCGAAGTGCGAGCCCTGGAACCGCTTCTGGCGCATCCACAGGTACCGCAGGTCGATGTCCGCGTTGTACCCACTCGTGCCGGCGCAGATCACGATCATCCCGCCGTTGTCCGCCATGAACACGGACGTCGGCACCGTGGACTCGCCCGGGTGCTCGAACACGATCTTCGGGCTCCGGCGCTCGCCCAGGACTTCCCAGAACTTCGCGCCGAACGCGCGCGCGCCCTTCATCCACTCGCCGAAGGCCGCCGCGTCATCGAGGTCAGGCAACCGGCCCCAGTGCGTGAACGCCGGGTCTTTCCGGTTGATCACACCCTTGGCGCCCAACTGCAGGCAGTACTCCACGCGGCTGTCCTCGGACACCACCGCGATCGGGATACCGCCCTTCGCCTTCACGATCTGGATCGCCATCGTGCCCAGGCCACCCGTGCCGCCCCAGATCAAAACCGGGTCGCCCGGGTGCACCGTGTTCGGCGCCCAGCCCATCAGCATCCGGTACGCCGTCGCACCCACCAGCATGTAGGCAGAGGCCGCTTCCCAGTTCAGGTGCTTCGGCTTCGGGAAGCACTGATAGTGGTCGACCACCGTGAACTGAGCGAACGAGCCGTAGTTGCTCTCGTACCCCCAGATCCGGTTCGTCGACGACATGATCGGCTCGACGCCGGCCTTGATGTCTGCCGCGTCCTCGTCCCACTGCCCGCACGACAGGACGACCTCGTCGCCCACTTTCACATTGCGGACCTCAGAACCGGTCGCCCACACCACACCCGAGGCGTCCGAACCTCCGATGTGGAAGTCTTCTGGCTCGCCCTTGCGGTTGCGCGCGCCGATCACGTCCACCGGGAAACCGAGGCCGGCCCAGACATTGTTGTAGTTCACGCCCGCGGCCATCACCCAGACCAGCACCTGCTTCGGGCCGACCTTCGGGACGTCCACGACCTCGATCTCAAACGCCTGCTCCGGCTTCCCGAATCGGGACGCCCGGATCAACGAAGCGTGCATCTGCTTCGGCACATACCCCAGTGGGGGCGTCTCGCCGACGGCGTACAGATCCTTCTCGACTGGCATGGGTGCTCCCTCCGCACGGTGCCCGCCTGGGAGGCCGGGCCCGAAAGGGATGCTAGCACCAGCCTCGCCCACAGGCAGGCGCACGCAGGGGTGCCGGGGCCTTCAGATGCCTCCCCGGCCTACGGCGTCAGCCCCTCGATCACTCTCGTGATCAACTGTTCGAGGCGCTCGGCCGCGTCGAGGTCTTCGATCCGTCGCCCGTCCTCACGCCGGATATAGAAGGCGTCCACCACTTCCGGGCCAATCGTGTCCACCTTCGCCAGGTGGATGTCGATCCGCTGCTCGTGCAGCGCCCTCGTAATCCCGTACAGCAGCCCGCGCCGGTCCGCGGTCGAAATCTCCAGCACCGAGAAGTCCCGTGATGCCGTGTTGTTCACGTTCACCACTGTAGGCACGTCCGCGATCGGCTTCGGCGGATACGACCGCCGCACCTCTGCCAGACGCTCCTCGATGTCGAACGTGCCATCGATCGCCGCCGGCACCGCCGCCAGGATCCGCCCCCATCGACGGTCGTCGATCCCGATGCCGAGGGCGTCCGACACGTGCCACACCTGGATCGCCATCCCGTCCGACCGTGTGTGCGCCACCCCGCCGAGGACGCTCGCGTTGTGCCCGGCCAGCGCTCCCGTCACGGACTGGATGATCCCCGGCCGGTCACGCGTCACGATCGTCAGCCGGTCGATCTCGCCGAGGCGCTCGTGTCGGGCCGCCGTCCCGCCCGCGGCCTCCTCGATCAGCGCGATGTGATCGCCAATCGTCTCCGGTGGCACCGAGATCAGGTAGTCCACGTCCAGCCCCGCGAGGTGCGC
>SCVR01000403.1 GCA_004296805.1 Dehalococcoidia bacterium | reverse complement strand
CGTGCCAGGCCAAGCGCGTGGCTGCCGTGGTTCATGACGAAGAGCGGACCGCCCTTGAAGCCGACCCACGGGTGATGCGCGCCACCCATCTGGAGGATGCGCTCGGCGGGGAGGCGGACGTCCTCGACGGAGAAGTCGTGGCTCGCGGTGCCTCGAAGGCCGGTGGTGTACCAGGTGTCGAGGACGGTGACCTCGTCGCGGGTGAAGATCGCGTCCTTCACAACGGGGTTGCCGTCGTCACCCTTCAGCGGCTCACTCCCACCATCGGGGTAGACGAGGCACTCGCCCATGAACCAGTCGGCGTGCGATGAGCCAGAGGCGAACGGCCAGCGTCCGCTGACGGTGTAGCCACCGTCCGAGGCGGGGACGGCGCGGCCGATGGGGCGGGCGACACCGCAGTTGATTGCGCCGTTGCCCCAGAAGAGGCGGCACTGCTCGGGCGGCAGGTACGCCGCGAAGAACGTCGTCTGGTTCGCGAGCATGACGACCCAGGCCGTGGAGCCATCGGCGGCGGCGATCTCCTCGACGACGCGCGCGGCGGTGACCGGATCGCATTCGAGGCCGCCGACATCCTTCGGCAGGGTCATGTGGAAGAGGCCGGCGTCACGCAGCCGTTCGACGAGCGCCTTCGGGATCTGGCGCTGGGCCTCGGTCTCGTCCGCGGCTGCACGTATCTCGGGGGCGAGCGTGCGGGCGGCGGCCAGGGGATCGGCGGCGGCCCAGAACGTGGGTGCGGGCATCGGTGCTCTCTTTCGCCTGCGGCGAGGAAGAGCATAGGAGGGGAGGAGCAGGGTCGAGGACGTTCGTCAGGCTCTTACCGCCCTCGCTGCGCGAGGAGCGGCCCCACCCCCTGCCCCCGCCCCTCGGGGGCGGGGGTTCTCAATCCGAGATCACCCCACTCCCCCCAGCCCCCTCGCCCCTGAGGGGCGAGGGGGAGCCTGAACACGGAGCAGAAGGGGAAGTACGTCGGATCTGGTTACCGCGGCTCGGGTTCGGAGGCGAGGGCGGGCGTGACGAAGCCGGAGTCGAAGGCGAAGACGGCGGCCTGGGTGCGGTCGCGGACTTCGAGTTTGGCGAGGATGCGCTTCACGTGGGTCTTCACGGTGCCCTCGCTGACGACGAAGGCCTCGGCGATTTCGGCGTTCGAGTAGCCGCGCGCCATGAGGAGGAGCACGTCGCGCTCTCGCGAGGTAAGAGTGGCGATGCGGGCGTCCTGCGTCACGGCCGCGGCGGCGGGGCCGTCCTCGATGGTGGCGGGCGGCGCAGGGATGTCGCGGGCGCGGCTGCCGAGCATGAGGCGCGCCCACTTCGCACTCAGGGTGGCCCAGCCGGAGATGGCGTAGGCGGTAGCAACGAGGCCAAGCAGGCCGACCGGGACGAGCCACAACGCCTCCGTGGCGGTGTCGATCGAGCCGAGCGTGCCGAAGTTGAACACCATGTCAGTGGTCTGCGAGTCGCCGAAGTTGATGACGGCCTGGTGGTGCCCATCGACGATGGGACCGTTGTCCGCGATCAGCGGGCCGATCGAGAAGAGCACCGAGGTCGCGGCCAGCACACAGAAGACGACCAGCGAGGCGATGCCGATGAACATGTGGGTGCCGAGGTAGACCAGCCCGGTCCACGTCGACGGGTCGGTGAGCACCTGCTTCGCCTGCTCGCGCTTCGGGACGTCTTTCTCGTACCAGGTCGGGGGGCGTCGGATCTCGGTGCCGACGAGGCGGCGGGCCAGCCACGCCTCGAGGTCGCCCGCCCAGCGAGAGGCGATGACGCCGACGAGCATGAGGGCGAGGCCGGGGATCGACCACGCCATCGATCCGCCGACGGAAAAGACGACGGCGACGAAGACGAAGTAGGCGACGCCGAGCGGGAACTGGGTGGCGACGTACGCGGCCCGTTTCGGGATCTTCCAGCCCCAGATCGGGTCGAGCATGCGGCGGAAGCGACCGGGGGCGGGAGCCGCCGGCGCCTGGGGCGACGCCCCTGAGGTGGCGTCGTAGGCGGCGAGGTAAGCAGTCATGGGGGCGTCCTTCGGTTCAGGTCTCTGTCTGGTGCGCCCCATACTGTCCTCGACACCCCGCGCGGGCGTCTCCCTCTGGGGGGATTGTCCTCGATCCGGCGGCATCTACCGAGGGATCCGGAGCGCAGACTGCGCCTTCTTGAATCTGCGCCGGTGCTAGAGGCGCCGCTTCCGTGCGATCAGCACCCAGGTGTCGCCCGGCCAGTCCCAGAAGGTGCCATCGGGCGACATCGAGAGCAGGAGCGCCCGCAGGGCGGCGTCGAACGCCTCCAACCGGTCGCCGAAGAGTGGGGTCGCGGCATAGGACATCGAGTGGACGTTCGCCATCACGTCGTCGACAGACTGGACGAGGTCGGCGCGGCCATCGAGGTAGACCGGGGCCGGTCGTCCGAACCGCGTGCGGGACAGGGCCTCCTCGAACCGCTCGGTCGAAAGGACCACGGTGCCCTGCCCCGCCCGTCGCTCGGGGCCGAGGTAGCGGGTGATGAGGTCGCGGATGGCCTCGTGCGGGATCGGGGGAGAGCCCGGCCCTTCCGGTCGAGGCCGCCCGTCCGCCTCGTGGCCGATGAGGGCGAGGACACCGCCCGGTTCCAGGAGGTCATAGACCAACTCGGCAACGGCCTGGCGGTCGGTCCAGTGGAACGACTGCGCGAAGGTGACGAGCGCGAACCGACCGAGGTCGAGTGTGGGGATGTCCTCGGCGCGCCCGGACAGCCATCGGACGTTGGTCACCCCTCGACGGCCTGCGTGCCGGGCCGCCTCCGCCAGCATCTCCGCGTCCGGGTCGAGCCCAACTACCTCGGCCGCGAACGGTGCGAGGTCGACAGCGACCGTCCCCGGCCCGCATCCGACATCGAGCACGCGCCGGCCCTCGATCTTCGCCTCGCGAGCGAGGAACTCGGGGAGCGCACGGGAGTACGGCGGGCGGCCGCGCAGGTAGAAGGTCGCGGTACCGCGGAAGATCGTGGGGTCGTAGGGCGTGGTCACGGGGGCGATCCTAGGGCGGGTGCCAGATGCGGTTCGACACCCCTCGGCGGGGGCGGGTAGAGTAGGGAATCCGCGGACGTCTCCCCGACGATCGGCAGCGCTGGGATGGCCAAGTACATCTTCGTGACGGGCGGAGTGGTCTCTTCTGTAGGGAAGGGCATCGTCTCCGCCTCACTCGGCCGGATCCTGAAGGCGCGCGGGCTTTCGGTCTCCATCCTCAAGCTCGACCCGTACATCAACGTGGACCCCGGCACGATGTCGCCGTACCAGCACGGCGAGGTCTTCGTGACCGACGACGGCGCTGAGACCGACCTCGACCTTGGCCACTACGAGCGGTTCCTCGACGCCGACCTGAGCAAACTGAACTCGTCGTCCTCGGGGCAGATCTACGAAGAGGTGATCCGCAAGGAGCGCCGCGGGGACTACCTCGGCGGCACGATCCAGGCGATCCCGCACGTGACGAACGAGATCAAGCGGCGCATGCGCCTCGCGGCGACGAGCCCGCGCGCGGACGTCGTCATCGTCGAGGTCGGCGGGACGATCGGCGACATCGAGGGGCAGGTGTTCCTCGAAGCGATCAGCCAGATGCGCTACGCCTCCGCGAAGGACGAGACACTTTCGATCCACGTGACGCTGCTGCCGCACCTCGGGTCGACGCACGAACTGAAGACGAAGCCGACGCAGCACTCGGTGCGCGAACTGCGGTCGTTCGGCATCCAGCCGGACGTGATCGTGGCGCGCTCCGACCACCCCGTCCCGGACGGCCTCCGCGAGAAGCTGGCGCTCTTCTGTAACGTGCAAAAGGAAGCAGTCATCGCGCTGCAGACGGCCGAGTCGATCTACGAAGTCCCGCTGGTCCTCGAAGCGACCGGCCTCGGCGACCTCGTGTCGAAGGCGCTCGACCTCGGCGCCGCGCGGCCGAACCTCGAGGAGTGGGCGCAGTTCGTCGAGCGGCTGCACCGTCCGGAGCGGACTGTCAGCGTTGCGATCGTCGGCAAGTACGTCGAACTGCACGACGCGTACCTCTCGATCAAGGAAGCCCTCGTCCACGCGGGCGTACATCACCACGCGGCGCTGGACATCAAGTGGGTGCACTCCGAAGACCTCGAAGGGGGCGACCCCGAGACGGTGATCGGCGATGTGGACGGGATCCTGCTGTGCCCGGGCTTCGGTGACCGCGGCATGGAAGGCAAGATCCAGGCCGTGCGCTACGCACGCGAGCGGAAGATCCCCTACCTCGGTGACTGCCTCGGCCTCCAGATGCTCGTCGTCGAATTCGCGCGCAACGTCGCGGGGATGCCGGGCGCGAACACCACCGAGGCCGACCCGCGCGCGCCGTTCCCGGTGATCTCGCTGCTCTCCGAGCAGCAGCAGGTGCACGAGATGGGCGGCACGATGCGCCTCGGCGGGTACGACTGCGTCCTGGTACCGGGCACCAGGGCCGCCGCCGCCTACGGCACGGAGACCGCCCGCGAGCGTCACCGCCACCGGTACGAGGTGAACAACGCGCTACTGCCGCAGTTGGAGCAGGCGGGCCTCGTGGTCGCAGGACGCGACGCGGGGACGGGCCTCGTGGAGATCTGCGAGTTGCGCGACCACCCGTTCATGGTGGGGGCGCAGTTCCACCCGGAGTTCACGAGCCGACCAAACCTGCCAAACCCGCTGTTCCGCGACTTCATCGGCGCGGCGGTGGAGTACCACCGTGCGCGTGCCTCGAAGTCAGGCATGACGGCCCCCGCCGGCACCGCGTCTGGCATCGCGTGACCTTCTGGCGGTTCGTCCACCTGCTGTCGCTGTTCCTCATGATGGGCGGGGTCGGCAGCACGGTGGTGCCGATCTGGAAGGCCTGGACGGCGCCGACGGCGGAAGAGAAGTCGTTCCTGCTGAACGAGGCGCATCGAGGCGAGACGCTGGTGCTGCTGCCGGGCCTCATCGCGACGTTCTTCTCGGGGTACTTCTGGGCGACAGCCGCGGGCTGGAACGTGATCACCACCAGATCGGAAGAGC
>SCVR01000012.1 GCA_004296805.1 Dehalococcoidia bacterium | reverse complement strand
GCTCTTCCGATCTCCAGGACTGCCCCGGTGCAGGTATCCAGGCGGCGGAGAAGGCCGGAATGTTCTCCGTGGGGTACCACGTGGACAACAGCAAACTCGCGCCGAATGGCTGGCTGACCGCGGCGACGTGGGACTGGACGAAGCTCTTCGTCGACCTGGTGAACCAGGTGCGCGGAGGCACCTACAAGGTGGGCCAGATTCGCCAGTCGATGGGCGACGGCGTCGTGAAGCTCGCGCCGTTCGGCAAGGCAGTGACGAAGGACGTCCAGGACCAGATCGCGTCGACGCAGGCGAAGTTGCTTTCCGGGCAGACGCAGATTTTCGCCGGGCCGATCAAGGATCAGAGCGGTAAGGAGCGGATCAAGGCAGGCGAGAAGCAACCCGAGGTGACGTCTCTGGAGCAGATGGACTACCTCGTCGAGGGTGTCGTCGGGAAAATCCCGCAGTAAGGCGGTACGAGAGCCGGCGCCAGGGTTGGCCGGTCGATACCGGCCAGCCCTGGGCCAGCGGCGTAGGGGGGAGGAGGTGTCCAATGGGGGATGGCGTCACCGCCGACAGCCGGCCGTACCTGTGGCCGTGGCACGGCGAGTTCGCGCCGAGGCGCACGGGCCTCCTGGTCATCGTGGACGGGACCAGCGCGCTCCCCAACGCTCCGACGACCTCGCTGTTGCTGCGTGTCGTCAGCGCGGCGGCGGCGGCCGGAGTCGCCATCGGCGAACTGCCCGATCAAGCAGGCACGACGCTCGTGCCGGACGGGTTGAGCGACTTCGTCGTCGCCCGCCCGCACATCGGAGGATTCAGCGGCACCGACCTGGATTCGGTCCTGCGGCGACGGCGGATCACGGACCTCGTCCTCGCCGGTTTCCCCTTCGAACTGGGGGCGGACTGCACGATGCGGCAGGCGAACGACCTGGGGTACGAGTGCCTCGCGCTGACCGACTGCTGCTCGGGCCTCGCCCCCGACACGCTTGCCGGCGCGATATCGAGCATTCAGATGTCGGGCGGGATTTTCGGCGTGGTCGCTGAATCGGCCGCCGTCCTCGATCTCTTTGCGCACCACGAGTTTGTCGCCGCCGAGGCGACATCGATCATTTCGAGGAGTCAGCGCGCATGACTATCCAGATACCCGCGGAACCTTACGCGTGGCCGTTCGACGGGAGCATCGTGCCCGAGCGCACGGCGCTGCTCTGTATCGACTGGCAAACGGACTTCTGTGGCGCCGGCGGGTACGTCGACGCGATGGGCTACGACCTCAGTCTCACCCGCGCCGGCGTCGAACCGACACGGAAGGTGCTCGACGTGGTGCGTCGCATCCCGGGGATGCACGTCGTCCACACCCGGGAGGGACACAAGCCGGACCTCTCCGACTGCCCGCCGAACAAACTCTGGCGGTCGAAGCAGATCGGTGCGGGGATCGGCGACTCGGGCCCATGCGGGCGCATCCTGATCCGCGGCGAGGCCGGGTGGGACATCATCCCTGAGCTCTACCCGATTGAGGGTGAGCCGGTGATCGACAAGCCGAGCAAGGGCGCCTTCAGCACGACGGACATCGACCTGGTCCTGCGCAGCCGGGGCATCACCCACCTGATTTTCACCGGCATCACGACCGACGTCTGCGTCCACACCATCATGCGTGAGGCGAACGACCTCGGCTACGAATGCCTCCTCCTCAAGGACTGCACCGGGGCGACCGACTACGGCAACTACGAGGCGGCCGTCAAGATGGTGACGATGCAGGGCGGGGTCTTCGGGGCCGTCGCCGGCTCGGCTGCGGCGATCGAGGCGCTCGCGCCGTTGTCGATGGCACGAAGCGCATGACGGAGCGTGAGACGACCAGGGAGCTGTTCCAGCATGCCACGTCGACGGTGCGGACATGGCCGCTCGACCCACCCGACCGGAAACCGGCGTTCGCACTCGAGCAGATCTCACCCGTCCCGGTGCCATCACGCGACGGACTCATCGAGGGTCTGGCGGGCGATCTCTGGGAGACGCGCGACCAGCTCAGGGCGGGGAGTCGCACGGTTGGTGACGTGGTGGCGTCCGCGGTTGAGCGGATCGACCGGTACGGGTCGACGTATGGCGCCTTCGAATATGTCGCAGATGTTGGTGAGGATACGCGCCTGCTTGCCGCCGAGGCGGGCGCCGGAGCCTGGCGCGGGCCGCTCCATGGCATCCCGATCTCGGTGAAAGACGTCATTGATGTGCGCGGCATGCCGACCCGCGGCAGCAGCGTCGCGTTGCCGCCTCGCATCGCGAGGGAGGACCCTACGGCCGTTGCGCGGTTGTGGGCGGCCGGGGCCGTGATCGTCGGCAAAGCCGCCACGCACGAATTCGCACTCGGCGTCACCACTCCACGACAGCGTGAGCCAGTGGTCGACGGGGACCAGGTCGAGCGACGGCTTGTAGCCCACAAGCCCACACAGGGCTGCCGGCACGCGG
>SCVR01000402.1 GCA_004296805.1 Dehalococcoidia bacterium | reverse complement strand
TGTCCTCGATCGGCTGGATCGAGATGCCCTGCGAGTCCATCGGCAGGGCGAACATCGACAGGCCGCGGTGCTTGGCGGCGTGCGGGTCGGTGCGGGCGGCGAGGAGCCCCATGGAGGCCTCCTGCGCGCCGCTCGCCCAGATCTTGGTGCCGTTGATGACGTACTCGTCGCCGTCGCGGATCGCGCGTGTCTGGAGGGCAGCGAGATCGGAGCCGGCGCCGGGTTCGGAGTAGAGGGTGGTCCAGGTGTCCTGGCCCCCGGCGATGCGGGGGAGGAAGAGCTTCTTCTGCTCCTCGCTGCCGTACATCATCAGGGCGGGGCCAACCCAGGCGACCCCGGCGCCACCGCCGCCCGGCATGCGAGCGTAGGCGGCTTCCTCGTTCATGATCATCTGCTGGACGTGGCCTGCGCCGGCGCCGCCGTACTTCTCCGGCCAGGCGAGGGCGAGCCAGCGCTGATCAGCAAGGCCCTTGGAGACAGCCTCGGCCATGGCCCGGCGCTCTTCGGCGCTGACCTCGCCCGTGAAGTCGCGGTCGCCCCAGCCGTTGGGCAGGCGCTGCGACAGGAACGCGCGCAACTGCTCGCGGAAGCGCTCTTCCTCCGGGGTAAAGGCGAAGTCCATCCGTGCTCCTCCGCTGGGGACGGGGGTGACCGAAGTCCGTGGTGCCGCCGCTGCCGCGTGCGATCCTGCCCTCGGTCGATGCTTAATCAGTTTAGCGCGAACCAGCGCGAAGGGCTCCCGCCGGGCCAGCCACACCTGCGCACGGAGATTCGCGGGGGAGGCCCGAAGGTCCTCGGGTGGTAGGATCGATATCCCCCGACGTGAGGAGTGCGCCCGTGTTTCAGGAGATGGCTGTCTTCACGGGTAACTCGCACCGTGCGCTCGCGGAATCGGTCGCCCGACACCTCGAGATCCCCCTCGGCGACTGCGAGGTCTTCCAGTTCTCGAACGAGGAAGTCTTCGTCCGGTACATGGACAACATCCGCGAGCGGGATGTGTTCATCATCCAGCCGATCGTGTCGCCGGTGAACACGCGGCTGATGGAACTCCTGGTCATGATCGACGCGGCGAAACGCGCCTCGGCGGGCCGTATCACGGCAGTGGTGCCGTACTACGCGTATGGCCGCTCAGACAAAAAGGACCAGCCCCGCGTCCCGGTCACCGCCCGCCTCGTGGCGAACTTCATCGAGGTCGCGGGCGCGAACCGCGTGCTGACGATCGACATGCACGCGGGTCAGATCCAGGGCTTCTTCAACATCCCGCTGGATGAGTTGACGGCATTCCCCCTGATCGCCGAGTACCTGCGCTCGCAGGCGTTTGGGGCGCCGACGATCGTCGCGCCGGACGTCGGCCGCGCGAAACTCGCGCGCGACATCGCATCCCGGCTGAACTGCGACATCGCGATCGTGGACAAGAAGCGGTCCGGGAACAACGAGCACGCCGAGGCGATGACGCTGATCGGCGACGTGACCGGGCGTGACTGCCTGGTGATCGACGACGAGATCCTGACGGGCGGCACGGTGGCCTCGGCGGTGCGGCTGCTGCGGCAGCGCGGCGCGCGGTCGGTACGCGTGGCGTGCGTGCACCCGGTGATGGCGCCGAAGGCATTCGAGACGCTCGACATCCCCGAGGTGGACGAGATCGTGTTCACGGACACGCTGCCGCTGGTGCACGGGCAGTTCAAGGTCGTCCCCACCCGAGTCCTGAGTGTCGCGCCGCTGATCGGGGACGCGATGCACCGCATTCACACGGGCGGCTCCGTCGGCGCGCTATTCAACTAGCGTGCGGCGGCGGTCCGAGAGCGAGAGTCTTCGATGGTGAGCATTTTCCGAAAGATCCTGGGCGGCGGCGACTCGAACGAGCGCGTCGTGAAGGACATGGGCCCGCTGATCGCGCAGATCAACAGCCTGGAGCCTGCGCTCCAGGCGCTGGACGACGCTGCCCTGGGCGCGAAGACGGCGGAGTTCCGCGCCCGCCTCGCCGCCGGGGAAAGCCTCGACGACCTGCTGCCAGAGGCGTTCGCCGTCGCGCGTGAAGCGATCCAGCGGACGATGGGGCAGCGCCCATACGACGTGCAGATGATCGGCGCGATCACGCTGCACCGCGGCGAGATCGCGGAGATGAAGACCGGCGAGGGCAAGACGCTCGTCTCGATCATCGCGATCTACCTGAACGCGCTCGATGGCGAGGGCGTGCACGCGGTGACCGTGAACGACTACCTGGCCCGGCGCGACGCGCAATGGTACACGCCAGCGCTGGACCTCCTCGGCATCACGGTGGGCGTGATCCAGAACCAGGGCGCGTACCGCTACACCACCGACACGGTAAGCGAGCAGTCGACGTTCGAGCACCTCGTGCCGGTCTCACGCGCGGAGGCGTACGAGGCGGACGTCACGTACGGCACGAACAATGAGTTCGGCTTCGACTACCTGCGTGACAACATGGCGACGACGCTCGCGGGGCGGGTGCAACGCAGCCGCCACTACGCGGTGGTGGACGAGGCCGACTCGATCCTCATCGACGAGGCGCGGACGCCGCTGATCATCTCCGGCCCCGCACAGGACGACACGAGCCTCTACCCGCGGTTCGCGAAGATCGTGCCGCTGCTACAGGAGGGCGTGCACTACAACGTCGAGCAGCGCCACCGCGCCGTGACCCTGACCGAGGAGGGCGTCGAGGTCCTCGAGAAGTCGCTCGGCATCTCGAACATCTACTCGCTGGAGAACTTCCGTCTGACGCGCTACATGGAGGCTGCCCTCAAGGCGCAGGTGCTCTACCAGCGCGACCACGACTACGTGGTGAAGGACGGTGAGGTGATCATCGTCGACGCCTTCACCGGGCGTCTGATGGAGGGCCGGCGCTGGTCGGACGGCCTCCACCAGGCCGTCGAGGCGAAAGAGGGCGTCCGGATCCAGCAGGAGACGGTCACCTACGCGACGATCACGATCCAGAACTACTTCCGCCTGTACGACAAACTCTCCGGCATGACGGGTACCGCCGTCACCGAGGCCGAAGAGCTCGACAAGATCTACAAGCTCGATGTCACGGTGATCCCGCCCAACCGGCCGGTGGTGCGCGAGGACTTCCCGGACTACGTCTACCGCTCCCAGAACGGGAAGTGGAAGGCCGTCGTCGAAGACATCGCGGAACGGAACGCCGAGGGGCGCCCGGTCCTCGTCGGCACGGTCGCCATCGAAACGTCCGAGATGCTGTCGAGCCTGCTGAAGCGCCGCGGCATCGACCACGAGGTGCTGAACGCGAAGCAACACCAGCGCGAGGCGCAGATCGTGGCGCGCGCGGGCGAGCGCGGCGCGGTGACGATCGCGACGAACATGGCCGGCCGCGGTACGGACATCAAGCTGGGCGAGGGCGTGGCGGACATCGGCGGCCTGCACGTCATCGGCACGGAGCGCCACGAGTCACGCCGCATTGACAACCAGTTGCGCGGACGTGCCGGACGCCAGGGTGACCCTGGATCGACGCGCTTCTATGTCTCGTTCGAGGACGAGATCATGAAGCGCTTCGCGCCGGACTGGTTGCCAGGCCTCATGACGCGCATGGGGATGGACGACGAGACCCCGCTCGAGTCGAAGATGGTCACGAAGGCGATCGAGCAGGCGCAACAGCGGGTCGAGTCGTACAACTTCGACACGCGCAAGCACGTGGTCGAGTACGACGACGTGATGAACACGCACCGCGACGTGATCTACGCGGAGCGCGACAAGGTGCTGCGCGGCGAGTCGATGCGCGAGACCGTGACCGAGATGCTGGAGCAGGAGGTCGCAGAGCTCGCCTCGCTGTACCTCGGCCCGGACGGCGACATCGAGGCGTTCCGCGCCGGCATCGACGCGCTGGTGGACCTGCAGCCGGACGAGCTGCCGGTAGAGTCCATCGGCAACCCTGACGAGGCGCAGGACGCAGCGATCGAGATCGTCGACCAGCGCTACCTCGCCCTTGAGGAAATGGCCGGTGAAGAGACCCAGCGTCTCGTCGAGCGCCTCGTGATCCTGCGGAC
>SCVR01000401.1 GCA_004296805.1 Dehalococcoidia bacterium | reverse complement strand
GCTCTTCCGATCTTGCAGGGGCGGATGCACAATGGGTAAAACACCTCTGGCGACATCCCGAGCAGGCGCGTGCCGTTACGCTTGGCAACCATGCCGGTCCCGATATACAACTGGGCGGGGCCGCCAAGCAGGAACATGGCCGCTTCAAAGACTGCAAGGTCGAGGTAATCCCCCTCACCTGTCAGTTCGCGCTGAGTGACGGCTGTCATGATCGCCACTGCGGCCTGAAGCGCCGTCTGTTGCTCCGCCAGATTGTCGTAGGACTTGACCGGTTCGCGATCGGGATCCCCCGTCAGCCGCAAATAGCCGCTGAGTGCCTCTGCCACGATCTCCGCACCGGCGTAGTGGGCATACGGCCCGTCCTGCCCGAAGAAGGAGATAGATGCATAGATGAGATCGCTGCGGCCCTGAGCGAGCGCCTCATATCCAAGCCCGCGAGCCACCATGTACCCCGGGGGATAGCTTTCGATCAAGATATCGTAGTCCGTGAGCAACCCGACCAGGCGCCGCTGGTCGGCGGTGGCATTCAGGTCGAGTACAACGCTGCGCTTCCCGGTGTTCATGTGAAGGTGACGACCGGATAGCTCCAGGTCTTCCTCGCCTGTGACAAATGGTGGCTCGTATCGAATCGGATCGCCGCCCGGCGGTTCTACCTTCACGACATCAGCGCCGAAGCCAGCGAGCAACTTGCCCGCATAGTTGAACGTCCCACTGGTCAGATCCAACACCCTCAAGCCGTCAAGGGCTGCTGCTGGCATCACATCGCTCCCTACTCAGACTGACTCTGCGTCCCTGACGCTCGGCCGACCGGGACTATAGCAGTCGCCCGCGTGACGCTTGAACAATCTTTAAGTGACTGGCCGGCAACCGCCGTGCGGAGCCGGGCGGTTGCCCTGTTCATACCGCGCTTGCGTTGGCAGTCTCCGCTCGCTCTCTGCGACCCCGCGGGAACAGTCCGGCTAACCCGCACGGCACGAACGAAGCAGCCCCGGCTACCGTCAAGACATTCTGGACGGGTCGAGTGTTACATCGCTAACGGTGCGAATTCTGGGCTGACGACCACCGGTGCTCCGGTCATCGCTTTGACATCATCGACCTCCCATCCCGGAAGCAGCTGCAGCAGATCAAAGCCGCTGCCATTCGGCTTCAGGATGGCGATATCGGTGATGACCAACGTCACCGTCCCAGCGGGGCCCGTCAGTGGCAGCTCACACTCCTTGAGGAGCCGGGGGCTCCCATTGTTTGTGGTGTGCTGCATGACGAGGAATACGTTCTTGGCGCTGGCGACAAGATCCATCGCCCCACCGATCCCCCCCAGATTCGACCACGCGTCATTCGCCGTCTTCCAGTTTGCGAACGAGCCATCCATGGCGACCTCATAGGCCCCGAGGACGGTGCAATCCACGTGACCACTACGGATGAAAGCGAACGAGTCGGCGTGATGGACGACCGCCGCCCCCGCCTGCAACGTCACGTATTGAACACTGGCGTTCACGACGTCGATGTCCTCGGTGCCCTCGGGCGCCAATACCCCGTAGCCGAGGAGACCGTTCTCCGAGGTCAGCAGGATGTCGTCGTCCGGAGAAATGTAGGTCGACGCTAGTGTTGGGATCCCTACGCCGAGGTTGACGATCCACCGCGGCTTTAGCAGACCCGCCGCCGCCGCCGCCATCTGCTCG
>SCVR01000400.1 GCA_004296805.1 Dehalococcoidia bacterium | reverse complement strand
TCGGCGACCTCGTGCCGGAAGCCCACGCTCTCGGCGAGCCGCGACTTGCGCTGGCCATCCGCGGTCTTCACGTACTCGAGCAGCGTGGTGAGCAACCGGCGATTCTCGATCGCGGCCGCGATGTTCGAGCGCTCGAAGTCGAGCAGCGTCGCGCCGACGTACCAGCCTCGGTTCTCTTCGCCGACGCGGTTCGCAACGGGCACTCGGACGTCCTCGAAGAACGTCTCGTTGAACCCGTGCTGCCACGCCATATTGATGAGCGGGCGGACGTTCAGGCCGGGCGTCTTGATGTCCATCATGAGGAAGGAGATGCCGCGGTGCTTCGGGGCCTCTGGGTCGGTCCGTACGAGCGCAAACAGCCAGTCCGCGGTGTGCGCGCCAGAGGTCCAGATCTTCTGGCCGTTGATGACGTATTCGTCACCGTCGCGGATGGCCCGCGTCTGCAGCGACGCGAGGTCAGAGCCGGCCCCCGGCTCCGAATAGCCCTCCGCCCAGGCAACTTCGCCCGAGAGGATCTTGGGCAGGTGCTGTGCACGCTGCTCCTCGGTGCCGTGCACGATGAGCGTCGGGCCGAGGAGGGAGACGCCCATGCCGCCGACGGCCGGCGCCTGCGCCTGGGCCATCTCCTGCTTGAAGATGAACTGCTCGATGGGCGTCAGGCCGGCGCCACCGTACTCAAGCGGCCAGTGCGGCGCGATCCAGCCTCGCTCGGAGAGTGCGTGCGCCCACTCCTGCGCCGCCGCCTTCGCCTCCGGGTCTTTGGAGATCCGGTCCGACTGCCAGGAGCCGCCCTCGCTCTCGCCACCGCTCACGCGGTAGCGCTCCGGGAGTTTGGTCTGGATCACGTTGCGGACTTCCTGCCG
This sequence comes from Dehalococcoidia bacterium, assembly GCA_004296805.1. Classification (GTDB taxonomy): domain Bacteria; phylum Chloroflexota; class Dehalococcoidia; order UBA2979; family UBA2979; genus SURF-43. The sequence goes on along the minus strand of SCVR01000400.1, from coordinate 1,602 downwards.
GAAGGCGGCTTGCTCGGGGCTGTCTTTCCAGTCCATGCGGTTCTCCCATCTCCGGTGCGATGTTGCCGGAGCGACGCGGGTGTCACCTCGCGAGTGTGAGGCGTGGCGAGGGCACTATCACGATCGTCGTGGTCGGTCGTCAAGCGGGGCCCGAGGCGCCTGCTGCCTCGGCTGGCGTCCGGACGCCCTCCTCTAGCGCTTCGTGACGAGCGCCCTCAATGCGCCCTCGAGGTCGGGGTGGGCGAAGGCGAAGCCCGTGGCGAGCAGGCGGGCGGGGAGGACTCGCTGGCCCCAGAGCAGCAACTCGTCTGCGCCGGAGCCAAGGAGGAGGCGGAGTGCCCACGCGGGGATGGTGAGCGGGGTGGCGGGACGGTGGAGGGCGTGGGCGAGGGTGCGGGTGAAGTCTCGGTTGGTGGTGGGATTGGGGGCGGTGGCGTTGAGAACGCCCTCGACCTTGGTGGTGAGGGCGAGTTCGACGACGCGGGTGTAGTCGTCGACGTGGATCCAGGAGAGGTACTGCGTGCCGTCGCCGAAGGTTGCGCCGAGGCCGAGCCGCGCTGTGGGGAGGAGTCGGGCGAGGAGGCCGCCGTTAGCACTGAGGACGTGGCCGTTGCGGAGGATGACGGTGCGGATTGCGGGGTGCACGTCGATGGGGACGGCGGCACGCGTCGATTCGCGTTCCCAGTCGCGGGCGAGGGTGGCGAGGAAGCCTTCGCCGGGTGGGGATGCCTCGGTGAGTTCGGTGTCACCTCGGTTGCCGTAGTAGCCGATGGCGGAGGCGGCGATGAAGGTGGCCGGCGGGTTGGGGAGCGCTCGGAGATGGTCGACGAGCAGTCGTGTGGCATCGATGCGTGAGGTCCGGAGGAGTTCGCGGCGGGCACGGGTCCAGCGGATGTTGCGAAGGGAGTCGCCGCCGATGGGTGCGCCGGCGAGGTGGACGACGGTGTCGAAGCCATCGAAGGCGAGGGGGCGGATCCATCCGACGGCGGGGTTCCAGTCAGCGAGGCGGTCGTCCGAGGTGCCGCGGCGGACGCGGTGGACGGTGTGGCCTGCGGCCTCGAGGTGTGTGGCAAGCGCGGTGCCGATGAGACCGGTGGCGCCGGTGATGGCGACGCGCATGGTGGGTGTGGCCTTCCGGAGATGCAGATTGGTCGACCTATGATCGCACAGGGCACTCGCCCGCCGGATGCAGCGTATCGAAGGCACACATGACTTACCGACGATCAACGACGTGGCGATCCGGAGGGCACCTGGTGCTGGGTGTCGCGATCGTGGCCCTCACCCTGGCGCTGGGCCTCGGTGTGCGTGGGGCGAGCGCGCAGGTGGGCCGGGAGCAAATCCGGTCGTTCAACGTCGACGTGCTGGTGCAGCGAGATGGGTCGCTGCGGGTGGTGGAGACGATTGACTACGACTTGGGGAGTGAGCAGCACCACGGGATCTTCCGGGATGTGGTGACGCGGCAGCGGTTCGATGGGCGGTACGACCGGTTGTACCGCCTCGATGCTGTGAAGGTGACGGGGAGTCCGGGGACGCCGGTCGCGGTGGCGCGCGAGGAGGTCCCGGGCGGGGTGACGCGGTTGAAGATCGGCGATGCGGGCACGT
>SCVR01000399.1 GCA_004296805.1 Dehalococcoidia bacterium | reverse complement strand
CGGGGGTGGGGCACGGTGTCCTCGCTCGGGCGGTAGGAGACGATCGTACCGCCGTCGGCGTTACGCTCATCGAGGGCTGGAGGACGGCATGCGACATGTTTTGGCCGCCGACATCGGCGGGACGCAGATGCGTGCAGCCGTTGTGCGCGAGGACAGCGCCATCCTCGCTCGCGTCAGCGCCCCAACGCTCCCAGGGGACGGCTTCGACGCCGCGACGGAGCGCCTGTCGATGATGTTCCAGCAGGTGGCTGCGCGGGCGCTGGCGCCGGACATCCTCGCCATCGGCATCTCCACGGCCGGCCCAGTCGACCCTACGGACGGCACCTACCGCCACCCACCCAACCTTGAGGGTTGGCACGGCAGCTCGATGGCACCGCTGCTGACAGACCACCTGGGGATGCCCGTGCGAGTGGGCCACGACGCCACGCTGGCGGCGCTGGCCGAGACGCGCTGGGGGGCTCGGTCAGGCTCGAAGCACCTCCTCTACCTCACGGTCAGCACGGGGATCGGGGCCGGGATCATCGTGGACGGACGGCCAGTCATCGGTGCATCAGGCGGTGCCGGCGAGGTGGGACACATGATCGTGGCTCCGGGTGGAGCCTCGTGCGGTGCCGGGTGCCCCGGCTGCCTGGAGGGGAACGCATCGGGGCGCGCCATCGCCTTGGCGGCCGCGGCGGCCATCGATCAGGGTGCGCAGACCGTGCTCGTGCCTGGATCAGATGCTGCCGCTGTGTTCGCCGCTGCCGATGACGGCGATCCGGTCGCTGACACCATCGTCCGTGGTGCCATGGGGCACCTCGCGGCGGGGATCGCGGGGCTGCTCGCGATCTTCGATCCGCAGGCGATCATCGTCGGGGGTGGCATTGCCGAAGGTTTCGCGCCGCGGTGGGACGCCTTGATCGAGGCGATCCAGGAGCGTGCGTTGCCGCGATACTCCTCGGGCGTCCCGGTCGAACGGACGACGCTGGGCGATGAGGTGGGCCTACTGGGTGCAGCACTCTGGGCGCTCGGCGAGGAGTAGCGGAGCGCCGGTCGCCCTCCACGGCGGCGCACCGTAGCCTGTTGGCATGATCTTTGCCGAGTCACTTTCCAAGTCCTACGGACGAGCGCGCGTATTGCGTGACGTCTCCTTCATCATCGGCGACGGTGAGCGCGTGGGCCTCGTCGGCCCGAACGGGGCTGGGAAGTCAACGATCCTCGAGATCGTGGCAGGCGAGGAAGAGGCGGACGGCGGCAAGGCCGGCTGGCGTGGCGGCGACATGGGCTTCCACCATCAGGAGGCCCGCCTGCAGCCCGACCACACCTTGGTCGAGGAACTATGGACCGCCTTCCCTGAGGCCCGCGCCATTGAGCGTGACCTCGCCTCAGTCGCTGCGCGTATCGAGGCGGGCGACGGCGACCTCGACGCGCTGATCGAAGAGCAGACCC
>SCVR01000398.1 GCA_004296805.1 Dehalococcoidia bacterium | reverse complement strand
ACCCGACGCTGGGGAAGCGCCGCGCCCAGCAGTTGGCGGCGCTCCGCAAGCGCCGAGACAACGCCAACGTCGAGCGCATCCTGGGCCGGATCCGTGCCGCCGCCCACACCGACGAGAACACGATGCCGCTCTTCATCGAGGCGGTGGAGGCCTACGCCACCGTCGGCGAAATCTGCTCCGTCCTGCGTGAAGAGTGGGGCGAGTACCAGGAAGTCATGACCATCTGATGCCCGACGCCCTCACGACTGAGGTCGAGGCCGTCATTGAGGCGAATCAGGCCGCGCGCGCGGAACTGCTCACGGCCGTGGATGCGCTCACCGCCGGTCAGCGCCGCGAGGTCTGGTTCGGCACGTGGTCGCTCCACGAGATCCTCGCCCACATCGCCGCCTGGCAGGACGGCTTCGCGATTGGCCTCGAGCAGATGCTGGCCGGCGAACGCCCCTCCATCCCGGGATTCGACACCAACGCTGAGGACGGCGAGGCGACCGACCGGTTCAACGCTGTGGCCGCCTCGGGTGCGTCGGACAAGTCCTGGGAGACCCTGCTCGGCGCGCTCCGTGCCGCGCGCGAGCGCCACGAGGCCGCCGTGCGACGCATCCCGGGCACACTCGCCGCAGACCGCTTCATCGAAGGACGCACGGCCCGACGTCTGGCGAACGCCGGTGAGCACGACCGTGAGCACATCGACGCCATCCTCGAATGGCGGCGCAGCAGGGGGTACCGATCATGATCGACCGCATCCACCACGTCGGCATAGTCGTCCACAGCGCGGACGCCGCGCTCGGATTCTTCCGCGACATCCTCGGCCTGACGGTCAGTGAGGATCGCGTGATCGACGAGCAGGGCGTCCGTGGCGTCCTCCTCGGCATCGGCGAGAACGAGATCGAGCTCCTTGAGCCCACGCGGGACGACACCGGCGTCGCCCGCTTCCTCGCGACCCGGGGGCAGACCCTGCACCACATCTGCTTCAACACCGACAACGTGGACGCAGAACTCGCACGCCTGAAGGCCCTGAACGTCGACCTGATCGACCAGGAGCCTCGCGATGGCCTCGCAGGCCGCATCGCCTTCATCCACCCGAAGGCGGCCCACGGGGTCCTCATCGAACTGGCGACACCGCCTGCTGGCGCTCACACCTCCCACGCGAAGGGCTTCGACCACCTCGCCGTCACGGTGGCGGACTACGAGGCTGCCCAGAAGACCTGGGAGCGCCTGGTGGGGCTCAAGGTCACTGGGGAGGTCCGCCCGGAGGGCCGAGGCATGGTCATCGGCCAGATGCACTCCGGTCAGTGTGTCGTCGAACTGCTCGCGGCCACCTCGACGGACTCTCCGATGGCCCAGCGGATCGCCGAGCAGGGCGAGCGAGCCTCCTCGATGGTGGCCATCGAGGTAGCCGACCTGGACGCCGAGGTAGCGAAGTACCGCGGCAAGGGCCTGACGCTCCCGGATCCGGCGCCGGGCGCCCTGCCGAACAGCCGCACGAGCACGATCAGCGAGGAGC
>SCVR01000397.1 GCA_004296805.1 Dehalococcoidia bacterium | reverse complement strand
CGCGAGGGCTCGCGCACCGTCGCGTACACCGCGGAGTGCCCGCCCATCGAGTGCCCCACCATCACCACGTCGTGCAGGTCGAGCACTCGCAGCGCGTCCGTGATGTCCTGGCCGATGTAGTCCCACACGTACGGCGGCTCCGGCTTGTCGCTCAGCCCGTGCCCGCGCGTGTCGATCGATAGCACACGCCGCCCCGGCAGCCGGCGTGCCACCTCGTCCCAGATCCGCGCGTGAAACCCCGTCGCGTGGATCAACAGGATCGGAGCGCCCTCGCCAACCCACTCCACGAAGTGCAACCGCACACCGTTCGCCACGATCTCGAAGTCGCGCGGCTCTTCGCCGCGCGGACGCATCTCACTCACACCGGCCTCCGAGGTTCTAGGGTCAGTCCCGGTCAGCGCCGTCGTGACTGCCACACCTCCAGCCTATCCGCTCCCCAGCCGTCCGCGAGGGCCGCCCGCCAGCGCATCCGTTCCGGTAGGCTGCCTTCAACACCGGCAAGCGGAGGACGGCACGATGACTGCGGACGCCACGGGATCCTCTGGACCCAAGCTCGACCGCTCCCTCAACCTCTTCCAGGTCACCACCTCCGGCATCGGCATCGTCATTGGGGCAGGCATCTACGTCCTCGTCGGTGAAGCCGCGGCCGAGGCCGGCAGCATGGTCTGGGCCGCCTTCATCATCGCCGCCACCATCGGCGCGCTCACCGGCCTCTCCTACGCCGAACTCGCCGGCCTCTTCCCCTCCGCCGGCGCCGAGTACGAGTTCGCCCGCAAGGCCTTCAACGAGTTCACCGGCTACATCGTCGGCTGGCTCATGATCGCCGGGAACGTCGTCGGCGCAGGTGCCGTCGCCCTCGGCTTCGCCGAGTACGCCCGCCGCTTCGTCGACCTCGACGAGCGCATCCTCGCCGTCGCCTTGCTCGCCGCCCTGGCTGTGATCGTCTCGTTCAGCGTCCGGCAGTGGATCTGGCTCACCACTGTCCTGGTCTTCCTCGAAGTTGGCGGCCTCCTCTTCGTCATCTTCGTCGGCGCGCCCCACATCGGTGACCGCTCACTCCTCGAGGGCACCCCACACGGCATCCTCTCCGGAGCCGCCCTCGTCTTCTTCGCCTTCATCGGCTTCGACGAAGTCGTCACCCTCTCCGACGAGACCAAGGACCCCGCGCGCGTCATCCCGAGGGCGCTCCTCCTCGCCCTCGGCATCTCCACCGCCCTCTATGTCCTCGTCGGCATCGCTGCCGTCAGCGTCATCGACTGGCACGACCTCGCCACCTCCGACCGTCCCCTCGCCCTCGTCATCGGCCACGATGGTGGCGGCACCGCCTCCGACGTCATCACCTGGCTCGCCCTCGCCTCCACCACCAGTACCGTCCTGCTCCTGCTCACCGCATCAGCCCGGCTCATCTACGGCATGGCCAGCAACGGATCGCTCCCCCGTCCTCTCGCACGGGTGAGCGGCAGATCGAAGGCGCCCTGGGTCGCCACCTGGATCACCTTCGCCATCGCCGCCGTCTTCGCCTGGACCGGCCAACTCAGCCTCGTCGCCGCCATCACCAACTTCACCGTCTACGCCGTCTTCATCGCCGTGAACCTCGCCGTCCTCCGCCTCCGCCGCACCATGCCCGATGCCCACCGCTCCATGCGAGCCGGCCCATCCATCTCCGGATACCCCATCGCCTCCGCCCTCGGCCTGATCAGCACACTCCTCCTGATCGCCTTCCTCGAACCCAACGCCTGGCTCGTCGGCGCCGCCCTCATCGCCGCCGCCCTCCTCCTGCGCCTCACCCGGAACACCCTCACCCCCCGCTAGCTCGAAACCTCCTCACGCATCGAGGCCCCCGCCCTCAACGCCGCGATCGCGATCCCGCTCGTCCTACACTCGAAGAGCAGAGAGGCACCCCCGATGCCACGCGTCATGCTCCTCATCCCATCCGCCTCATACCGAGCGCCAGACTTCATGGATGCTGCCGCACGCCTCGGCATCGAAGTCGTCGTCGGCACCGACAAGCGCTCACCCCTCGAAAGCGGATCGCACGGCGGACTCGCCACCTTCGACTTCGTCGACCCTGAACACGGCGCCAACGAGATCGAGGCCTACGCCACGCTCCACCCTGTCGACACCATCGTCGCCGTCGATGACGGCGGCACACTCCTTGCCGCACGCGCCTCACGACGCCTCGAACTCCCCCACAACCCCGTCAGTGCCGTCGAGGCCACCCGCAACAAATCCCTCCTCCGCGCACGCATCGCCGCAGCGGGCCTCCCCTCGCCCGCCTGGCACGTCGCCGCCGCCGGCGACACACCCGAGGCCGTCGCACGCACCGTCCGCGAACGCATTGGCTATCCCGTGGTCCTCAAACCCCTCGCCCTCTCCGCCAGCCGAGGCGTCATCCGCGCCGACGACGAAGCCGCCTTCGCACGTGCCTTCACACGGGTCGTCGCCATCCTGTCGACCGAGGAAGCGCTCGCCGAGTGCGGCGCCGAACACGCCGACCGCGTCCTCATCGAGGGCTACATCCCCGGCATCGAGGTCTCACTCGAAGGCCTCCTCGACGAAGGCCGCCTCCGCACCCTCGCCATCTTCGACAAGCCCGATCCCCTCGTCGGCCCCTTCTTCGAAGAGACGATCTACGTCACACCCTCACGCCTTCCCGATGAGTCCCAACGGCTCATCAAGGACACCGCCGAGCGCGCCTGCCAGGCCCTCGGCCTCCGCGACGGTCCCGTCCACGTCGAAGTCCGCCTGGACGGCGAGCAGGCCTTCGTCATCGATGTCGCCGCGCGTTCCATCGGCGGCCTCTGTGCCCGTACCCTCCAGTTCGGCACCGGCATGAGCCTCGAAGAACTGCTCCTCCGCCACGCCACCGGCCTCGACGTCCCCTCCTTCGAGCGCGATGCTGACGCCGCCGGCGTGATGATGCTCCCCATCCCCCACGCCGGTACCCTCCGCGCCGTCGAGGGCATCGCCGCCGCCGAAGCCGTCCCCCTCATCGAAAGCATCACCATCTCGATCCCCATCGGCGGCCGCGTCGTCCCCCTCCCCGAAGGCACCGAATACCTCGGCTTCATCTTTGCCCGGGGCGCCACCCCCGCCGAAGTCGAAGCCGCCCTCCGCCAGGCCCACGCCGCCCTCACCTTCGTCATCGACTAGGACACAACGCCGGCCTCGCGGCCGGCGTCACCACCCCAACATCGAGGCCGCGTGTCACTCGACTGGGACGCGCTCACCCACCGACCACAGGTGCGCATCCATCTCCGGCGCCAACCGCCCGACCGCCTCCACAAACCGAGGCCCCGGCTCACTGAACCGGCGCCCCAGCGGCACACCGATGGGCCAGTACGTCCCCCAGTGGATCGGCAACACCACCCGAGGTCCCACCAGCGCGGCTGCCTCCGCTGCCCCCGCGGCATCGAAGTGTCCCCCACGCAACGTCGGCCCCCACCCGCCGACCGGCAATAGCGCCACGTCGACGCCACCACCCAGGTCCCCCAACCCCGGGAACATCCCCGTGTCCCCCGCGAAGTACACCCGTTGCGACCGCCCGATCAGGTACCCGTTCGCGGTCGCCCGAGGCCCGAACGGCGGCCGGAACCCACTGTGGTGCGCGCCCGTGGCCTCGATCCGCGTCCCTGCCACATCGATCGACTCACCCGCGCCCAGCTCCTCCACTTGCCGCATCCCCGCACGACGCATCAGCACCCCCGCTCCGCGAGGCACCACCACGGGAACATCCACCCCCACCGCCCGCAGCGACGCCATGTCCGCGTGGTCCCAGTGCAGGTGCGACACCACGATCACATCGATGTGCCCGCGCACCTCCGACACATCCACCGGCGCCGCCCGACGCAGCACGTGTAGAAACCGCCCTCGCAGCAACGGGTCCGTCAAAACGCGCGCCCCATCCACCTCCACCACCACCGATGCATGCCCCAGCCACCGCACCCCCACGTGCGACGGCACCGCCGGCGCGTCCCGTTCGGCCTCACTACCAACCGTCGAAGCGATCTCAACCATCGATCCAGCGTACCCACCCCGCGAGCACAGTCATGTGCACGCACAAAGACGCCGGCCTCGCGACCGGCGTCTCTTCGTTCATCACATCGAGGGCGATGCCCTCGACGTGCGGCCTAGTGGCCGCCGCAGGCGCAACCGCCGGACCCACAACCATCAGCAGCCGGCGCGCCCATCGCGTTCGGCGCCGTGATCGAGAACCCCTGCTGCATCACGTCCTCGACGTAGTCGATCGACGCCTCATCGAGCGTCGTCGCCGAAGCCGGGTCCACGAGGAACCGCAGCGCCCCCACCGTGATCACCGCGTCCTCGGGGGTCGCCGTGTCGAGGCCCATGCCGAAACGAGGAGCACCCCCGCCACAGCCACACGCCCCGCCGCCACAACCACCGCCGCCCGCCTGCACGAACACCCGGATCCCCTGCTCAGCGTCCCGCTCGCCGATCAGGCTCGCCAAACGCTCCTGCGCCAGAGAAGTCACCGTGAGGTTCATCGATCCTCCGAGTACGCCGCATGACGCGGCGGATACGTCTATCTATGACTTCTCTATCTTCCCCCACCCCCGCAACCCCGGCAACAGACGCCCACCCCCCCAGCCAACCTCGACGTGCGTCCGGCCCGCTACCCTGTCGGCGATCGAGGGGGGAGAGCATGCCAGCACCCGAGAACGTCGACCCGGTCGCCGCGGTCATCCAGCACGCCCTCGAACCCCACGCCGGCTCGGTCGCAGGACGCCTCAACTGGCTCCGGGCCGGAGTCCTCGGCGCCAACGACGGCATCATCTCCACCGCCGGCCTCGTCATCGGCGTCGCCGCCGCCACGACAGACCGTCTGGAAATCGCCACTGCTGGTGTCGCAGGGTTGGTTGCCGGCGCTGTCTCGATGGCCCTCGGGGAGTACGTCTCCGTCAGCAGCCAGCGCGACGCCGAACGCGCCCTGATCACGAAGGAGCGACACGAACTCCAGACCATGCCTGAGGCCGAACTCGCCGAACTCACTGGACTCCTGCGCGCCCAGGGCCTCGACGAGGCCAGCGCCGCGTCTACGGCCCGGCAACTCACCGAACGCGATGCCCTCAAGTCTCACCTCAGCCTCGAACTCGGCATCGACCAGGAGGAACTCGCGAACCCGTGGATTGCCGCTGGCTCTTCCGCTGTCTCCTTCGCCGTCGGCGCCATCGCCCCCCTCGTCGCGATCCTCGCTCTCCCCGCCTCATCGAGGATCGCCGTCACCTTCGTCGCCGTCATCGTCGCGCTGGTTGCCACCGGCTGGCTCAGCGCCAACCTCGGTGGCGCCCCCAAGCGAGCCGCCCTGGTCCGCCTCGTCATCGGAGGCGCACTCGCCATG
>SCVR01000396.1 GCA_004296805.1 Dehalococcoidia bacterium | reverse complement strand
GCGGAGTTCGCCGTGATGCCCGTCGTGCCGAACGTCGTGAAGAACGTCTTCGAGGCCTGGTTGAACCCCTGGAGGCTCGACTTCACGGTCTGCAGCACGTCCTTCGTCTGCGCCATGATCTTCAACTCGGGCTTGACGACGACGGCCTTCAACTTCTTCGAGCCCATCACCGCGCCGACGCCGGAGCGCGCCGCGAGGCGGCCCCGCTCGTTCGCGATGCCGGACATGATGGCGAGGTTCTCGCCGGCCGGGCCGATCAGCGCGACGGAGATCTTCTTCCCCAGTTCGTCCTTCAGCCGGTCCTCGGTGTCGATCGCGAGGCCGCCCCAGTACGGGGCCGCGTCGCGCACCTCGACGGTGTGATCGTCGATATAGATGTAGGACGGCCTAGCGGCCGCGCCGTAGACGAGGAGCGCGTCGTAGCCGGTGAACTTCAGGCTCGGGCCGAAGTCGCCGCCACAGTTGGCGTCGCCCCAGCCGCCGTTCTTCGGCGACTTGCACACCACCTGGAAGCGCTGCCCGAAGAGCGGCGTGCCGGTGAGCAGGCCGGGCATGAAGCCGAGGACGTTGTCCGGGCCCAGCGGGTCCGCGCCGGCTGGGATGCGGTCGAACAGCAGCCGCGCGCCCAGCCCGTACCCGCCGAGGTGCTCGCGGTACATCGACTCGGGCAATTCCTCCACCCAGTGCTGACCGGTGGTCAGGTTGACGTTCAGGATGCGACCATTGAAGGCGCGCTCAGACATGGTCCAACCTCCCCAGCGTGTCGCGCCTTCCGGTGAAAGGTGGCGCGGAACGCTTTGCGAACGCTCTGTATAGCGCAAGACGCGTACGGATTGTAGGTTGCGTGCCCACCGGCACGGCCTGAGGCCGAGAACGGACGTAATCGTGGCGAATAACTGGACGGTCTCGACGCTTCCGAATGGGCTCCGCGTTGTCGTGACCCCGATCTCCACGGCACAGAGTGCCGCCGTTTCTTTGTGGGTCGGCGTCGGCTCCCGCGACGAGACCCCTACGACAAATGGCCTCTCTCACTACATCGAGCACATGCTCTTCAAGGGCACTGAGCGCCGCCCCACCGCCGCGATGATCTCCGAGGCGATCGAGGGCGCGGGCGGCGGCCTGAATGCGTTCACCACCAAAGAGGTGACCTGCTACTGGAACAACCTCCCCTACGAGCGCGTGGAGACCGGCCTCGATGTGCTGGCGGACATGCTCCAGCACTCGGTGATGGTGGAAGCCGAGGTCGAGCGCGAGCGCACCGTCGTGCAGCAAGAACTGCGTCGCGCCAAGGACTCCCCGGGTAGTTGGGTGGGCGAACTGATCTCGGACGCCACCTACGGCAACCAGCCGATCGGCTGGCCCATCGGGGGCACACTCGACACGGTCGGCCAGATGCACCGCGACGACTTCTTCTCGCACATGGCGACGCACTATCACCCGCAGAACGCCGTGCTCTCGATCGCCGGCAACGTCGAGGTGGCCCGTGTCACCGAACTCGCCGGCACGCTCTTCAGCGCCTGGGCGCCCCGCGAGGGCGTCAGCCGCGACCACGCGAAAGCGGAACGTCCGGCTGAGTACATTCGTATCGACGAGCGCGAGATCGAGCAGTGCAACCTGATGCTGGCAGTGCTGGGCCTCGGACGGAAAGACCCGGACCGTTACGCCCTCGACATCATGAACACTGCGCTGGGCCGAGGCATGTCCAGCCGCCTCTTCACCGAAGTGCGTGAACGCCGCGGCCTCGCGTACTCGGTCGGCTCCGGGTCGTCGCGCTACCGCGACATCGGTTCGGTGTCCGTGAGCGCCGGTGTGACGCGCGAGCACCAGGAGGAAGCGCTGCAGGTCATCCTGGGCGAACTGAACCGCATCGCGACCGAGCCGATGGGCGACGAGGAACTCACGCGCACGAAGGACTACGCCGCGGGCTCGTTCCGCCTCGGCCTCGAAACGCCGATGTCCTTCGCGCAGCGCTTCGGGGGCCAACTCCTGCAGGATGGAGAGATCGAGCCGCCTGACGTCACCGTCGCCCGTCTGCGTGCGGTGACCGCTGCCGACGTCCAGCGCGTCGCTGCTCGCCTCTTCACAGACGCGAAGTTCTCACTCGCGGTCGTCGGTCCCTCGGCCTCCGCCGATCGCCTCGATGCGATCCTGCACGGCGCGTAGTCCTCAGTGGCAGAGCCCGAGCCAAGGTGGTTCAGGTGCTATGCCAGCCGGAGTTCGGGCCGCGGGGCGGATAGCTGAGGACGCCTGACCCGGTCGTGCTAGCGCGCCCGCTCCCAGCGGATCGTGCCGTCTTCGGCCTCGTGCATCAGCACGCGCGTGTCCTCCCGCAGGAGGTCGAGGTGCGCGAGCGTCTCGCCGATCGCGCTGCGGCGCTTCATCATGCTGAAGGTCGAGTACGGACGGTTCCACGTCACCCGCTCCGCGATCTGTGCCGCCGTCGGCTGGCCACCGATGCCGTCGATCGCGTCGAGGGCTTTATGCAGGCGGTGCTCGTGGTGCTCGGCGATCACCTGGCAGCGTGCTGGCAGGTCGTCGATCGTCTCCTCGTGCGCCGGGAGCGCCAGGCCCGTGTCGAGGTCTGACACCTTCTTCAATGATGCGAGGAACTCGCGCAGCGGGTTGCGGCCCGCGGCTTCGTCCTCCTCGGAGAGCGAGACGTTCGGCGTGATGCGCGACAGCACGTGGTCGCCGGTGAACGTCAGCCGGTGCTCCGGGATGTACGCGCAGAGGTGACCGGGGGTGTGCCCCGGTGTCCACACAGCCATCACCTGCCAGCCATCGAACTCCAGCAGCTCGCCGTCCACGAGGTGACGGTCGGCCTCGATGCGCATGTGCCACGAGCGGCGCTCGGTCTCGGTGGCGGCGTCGGGGTGCTTCCCCTCCGCGACGGCTGCGGCCTTCGCCGCGGCACGGGCGGCGCGGGCCTCCTCGCGCTGCTGGCGCTCCCACGGTGGCCCGCCGCGCTCGTCTTGGCGCCCGCGCTCGAGTTCCTCCGCGGTCACGCCATGGCGCTGCATCCACTGGCCGCTGCGCTTCATCCAGTCCTCGTCGCCGCGGTGGCTGTCCTTGAACCACGACACCTCGCGGCCCAGCATCGTCACCTCGCAGGCGGGTGACTGCTCCTTCAACCAACCGGCCAGGCCGAGGTGGTCCGGGTGCGCGTGCGAAACGATCAGCCGCTGCACGTCCGCCGGGCCGTAGCCGATCGCCTTCAACTGCGCCGTCAGCGCGACCTGTGCCTCGGGCGTCCCGTAACCGGAGTCGAATAGCGTCACGCCGTGCTTCCCGGCGAACGCGTACGGCATGATCCACGGCAGCGCGTCTGAGGTCATCGGCGTCCGCAGCCGCCACAGGCCAGGCACAATCTCACGCGGCGGCTCCAGCGTGGTCACGTCGAAGTCAGGCACGGGTGCTCCATCCGGTCAGTGCGCGCCCCAACCCGTCGAGGGCTAGAGGGTCGCGCCTGTAGTTGTCTGCAATCGATGGTAGGCGTCATGTCGAGTTCACGGGGTACGCCTCGGTTACGAGTGGATTACCGAAGGCCGTCGTATCAAGACTTCAATGAGGGCCCTACCGTGCGCGGGGGATCCACCCACCACCGTCTGCCCGGGAGCTGTGATGAGCGAGGGGACTGGTCAGGCCGAGGTCGGCGAGACGGCATCCTCCGGTCTACGCGCCCTCGTCATCTACTTCGCCAGGCTCGGCGCCATCGGGTTCGGCGGCCCGGCAGCCCTCGTCGGCTACATGCGCCGCGACCTCGTCGAGGACCGTCAGACGCTGGACGAGGACACGTTCAATCTTTCGATCGCCCTCGCCCAGATCATGCCCGGCCCGCTCGCCGCGCAGACCGCGATGGCGATCGGCTACTTCACCGGAGGGATCCTCGGCGCCACGCTGGTCGGCGTTGCCTTCATCCTGCCTTCGTTCTTGATGGTGATCGCGCTGAGCATCGCGTACGTGGCCTTCGAGGGGCTGCCGTGGCTGCAGGCGCTGTTCTACGGCATCGGCGCGGTCGTGATCGCGATCATCGCGATGGCCGCCTACCGGCTCGGCGTTGGGACGAACAAGCGCGACCCGCTGCTCTGGGGCGTCTTCGCTGCGCTGTTCGCGGCGACCGTCTGGTCCGGCGCCGA
>SCVR01000042.1 GCA_004296805.1 Dehalococcoidia bacterium | reverse complement strand
GAACGGGATCGAGACGATCGATGCCCGCCACGAGTCATGTGGGCAGATCTCTTGCTATCATGTCGTCAAGACGCCACAATCCATAGCTATGAGAGACCAAACCCCGTCAGGTAGCCGCTCCGCCGACGGTCATGTTCGAGTCGGCGAGGCCGCCGAGATGCTCGGTGTGACCGTCGACACGCTGCGGCGCTGGGAACAAGGGGGCCGGCTCAATCTCGACCGGTCCGACGGCGGACAACGCCTCGTTCCGATTGCAGAGGTGATCCGTCTCCTGAATGATCGGCGCCGCGACAGCCCGGATCCGCGATCCGCCGCGCAATCCGCACGCAACCGGTTCACCGGCGTGATCACCAGGGTCGAGGTCGATCGTGTGGCCGCGGTGGTCGAGGTCATGGCTGGTCCGCACCGGCTCGTCAGCCTGATGACGGCCGAAGCGGTGACAGACATGGATCTGAAGGTCGGCGACCCGGCGATCTGCGTCGTGAAGGCGACGAACGTCATCGTCGAGCGGCCGCGTTGACGATCTCGCGACATCGCGCCGGGCCGGGCCGGGCGCCCGCCTTCCTGCTCGCCTTCGCGCTCCCCACCGTCGTCGCCTTCGCCGCCTGTGGCTCGAGCACGCCACCGAGTTCGCCAGGGACCGTGATCAGCGCGTTCGTGGCGGCATCGTTGCGTGACGTGCTGAGCGCCCTTGGGCCGGCGTATACGGAGGCCAGTGGCGTGCAGATTCAGACTTCGGCCGATGCATCGACCACCCTGCGGGTCCAGATCGAGCAGGGCGCGGAGGCCGATGTGTTCCTCTCGGCCGACACCGTGAACCCCGAGACGCTCCTCGCAGGCGGCCGTGTGGACGGCGGCCTCGTGCTTTTCGCCCAGAGCAGCCTCGCGATCATCGCGCCGAAGAACAATCCAGCCGGCATCAGCTCGGCGCTCGACCTCGGGCGACCCGGCGTGAAGATCGTTGCAGCCGGCGGGGGTGCGCCCATCACCGGCTATGCCGATCGCCTTGTCCGCCAACTCGCCCGCCTGGCCGCCGATCCATCCGCCTTCGTGGCAACCTACGCGGCCAACGTCGTGACCCGCGAGGACAACGTGAAGGCCGTCGTCGCCAAGATTGCGTTGGGCGAAGGTGATGCCGCCATCGTCTACGCCACCGACGCCCTCGCAGCAACCTCCATCCTGGTCATCCCCGTTCCAGCCGGGAGCAACATCCTGGCGACGTACGCGGGCGTGGTCCCGTCCACTGCTCGCCATCCAGGTGACGGCCACCGGTTCCTCGACTGGCTGGCGGGCGCACCGGGCCAGGCCATCCTGGCCCGCTTCGGGTTCGTCCCCCTGATCCCTGGCCCGTCATGATCCGGCGTCTTCCCGTCGGCGTGGCTGCCGGCACGCTCCTCGCGCTGCTGCTCGTCCCGGTGGCGACGCTGCTGGGTCGTGCCATGGCCAACGGAACGTTGCTCGGTGTCGCCCGTTCACCGGTGGTCCTCGAGGCGCTTCGGCTCAGCCTTGTCACGACAGCGGTCAGCCTGGTGGTGACGGTCGTCCTCGGCACTCCCCTCGCCTATCTGCTCGCCCGCCGAACGACGCGCCTGACCGCGATCCTCGAGGTCGTGGTGGACCTGCCGCTGGTGCTCCCTCCGTCCGTTGCGGGCCTCGGCCTCCTGCTGGTGCTGGGGCGTCGGGGGCTCGTCGGAGAGGGCCTCGACGCCGCGGGATTGGCGATTCCGTTCACGACCTTGGCCGTGATCCTCGCCCAGGTCTTCGTCGCGGCCCCGTTCTACGTCCGGGCAGCCCGCGCGGCCATCGCCGGTGTCTCTCGCGATCTGCAGGATGCCGCGCGGGTCGATGGCGCATCCGAGTTCCGTGTCTTCCTTGCGGTGACCCTTGTCCTCGCGCGGCCGGGCATCTCCGCGGGCCTCGTCATGAGCTGGGCGCGCTCGCTCGGCGAGTTCGGGGCAACGATTCTGTTCGCCGGCAATGT
>SCVR01000395.1 GCA_004296805.1 Dehalococcoidia bacterium | reverse complement strand
CGGCAGCCGGTCGAGGTCACTTCGGAGATGGTCTCCGGGCCCTCGACGCCGATGAGTGCACGCATGTCATCCGAAACCACAGACTCCGCCATCGACTCCCTCCTCAAGGTGAGTGAGTTGTCGGTTCTGGCGTGGCACGGACAGGGGGACGCCAAGCGTCTGTCCCCGCACCGCGGGCGAACGATATCGACGGCCCTCGGGGGTGTCAAACCTGTGACGGATACATGCCGCGGGAAAGTCCTGGCTCTTAGCGCCCTAGGCGGGCAGCAGCCTTCGCCAGGTACGCGGCGCGGGCTTCGTCAATGTCCCGCCAGACTGCGTGCACGTCGTCGGGGAGTGCCAGGTAGCGCGGATCGGGCCCCACGCCCCCGCCGATGAGGTCAAGCGGCCAGAATCGGCCAGCGCGGAGTTCAGTGATGAGGTCGCGCTCGTTCCGGACGTCACGTTCGAAGTAGGTCGCGCACTTCCCGATGTCGGTGGTGGCGTGGGAGTCGGTTCCGGCGGTGCCGTGGAAGTGCATGCGGTCGGCGATCGCGGCGGCCATCTGGTTCTCGTTCTGCTTCCCTCGGCCGTTCAGGACCTCCATCGCCACGATGAGTTGGAACCCCTCGTTCTCCTCGGCACGGATGAGGGCGTCCTCCCACTCCTGCGGCTTGTCCCACTGCCAGGGGTGGTGGCGCCGGTAGGGGTGGGCGGCCACCATCACGCCGTCCACCTCGCGCACGTGGCCCATGAGTTCGTGCGCCCGGTGCATGCCGAAGACGTACTTGTGCATCCCATAGACGAGCATGTGGCCGTCCTCGGTGTTGATCTCCATGGCGGGGATTACGGTGAAGTTGTGGCGCTTCGCGAGCGCTTTCACTTCCTCCGGATCCCATGCCCAGTCGTGTTCGGACAGCACGATGGCGTCCAGGCCTGCCTGCTTGGACCGCTCGACGAGTTCGTCGGGGTTCAAGTAGGAGTCCCAGGACCCCGGGTGCGTGTGCGTGTGCAGGTCGATCAGCATCGGTCCGCCGTCATGTACCCAGCATCACATACGTGGCGGGGAACGGCGAGGGCGGCCCAGCGGGTGCCGGGCCGCCCTCGCGGAATCGCAGTCGGACTAGTCGTCCGAGACCAGCACCAGGGTGCCGGTGACGGAGAGCAGGCCGCCCGTGCCGTTGACGATGGCCGTCTTGGCGCTCGTCTGCTTGCCGGGGAGGCCATTGATCCCGTCCTCAGCGGTGCCGGACAGCTGCCGGTACGCCTCGATGAGCAGCATCATGCCGTACATGCCGGAGTGGCTGAACGACAGGCCACCACCGTTGGTGTTGACCGGGATGCCGGAGCCGCCCGGGCCAGCCTTGCCGCCCTCCCAGAGCGAGGGGCCCTCACCGCGCTTGGTCAACCCAAGCATCTCCGCGGTAATGCCCGCGGTCACGGTGAAGGAGTCGTAGATCATCGCCAACTCCATCTCACGAGGACCCATGCCGGCCATCTTGTAGGCGGTGGCAGAGGACTCGGGAGCGGAGGTGCGAGTGAAGTCGCCCATCTCCAGCATGTTCTGGTGGCTCATGTTCTCGCCCGCGCCGGCAATCCAGACCGGCTTGGTCTTGAACGAACGGGCCCGCTCCGCGGAGGCGACGATGACGGCGCCACCGTGGTCGGTCACCAGACAGCAGTCCAGCAGTTTGATCGGCCACGAGATGACGCGAGAGTTCATCACGTCATCCACCGTGATCTTGCCGCCGTACGGGTTCGTCTCCTTCGAGTGCATGACGGCCCGGGGGTTCAGGCCCGCCCAGTCACGCGTCGTGACAGCGATCTGCGCGAAGTCTTCCTGGCGAGAGCCCCACTGGTGCATGTGCCGGGTGAGGGCGTGCGAGTAGTAGGACGGCGGGCCGGACGTGCCGTACGGGCCGTCGAACATCGCCGCCGGCTGCCACGGGTCGCCGCCGCCGGCGCCGCGGTTGCGTCCGCGCCCGCGGTTCTTACGGCCGCCGGAGTAGCCGGACTCACCGTGGGAGACCACCGCGAGGTCAATGATGCCGGCGTTGATCGCCGCGAGGGCGTGGTGCACGTGCATCTGGAACGAGCAGCCACCGACGCCCGTGGTGTCGATGTACTTCGGGTGCAGGCCCAGGTACTCGGCCAGGTTGGTCGAGTAGCCGGTGGAGAAGATGCCCTCGATCTCAGAGGGTCGGATGCCGACCTGCTCGCAGACGTTGGAGATCGCCTGGATGTGGAGGATCTGGTCGGTCGTGCCTTCTTCGATGTAGCCGATCTTGTCAGACTCGGCGGCACCGACGATGGCAGCGGCCATAGACGGGTTACTTGGCATTGTTCCGGTTCCTTCCCTGTCCCTTAGACCACGCGCCAGAACGGGATGGACACGGTCTCGGAGGCTTCTTCGAATTCGATCTTGACGGGCTGCCCGCACTTGATCGTCTCCGGCTTTGAGGCGTCGACGCCACGGAGGACGGTGAACATGCGGTCACCCTCCTTGAGGTCGATGTATGCGGTGACGAAGGGGACTTCGTCGGCCCAACCGCCGAAGGCGCGGTGCTG
>SCVR01000394.1 GCA_004296805.1 Dehalococcoidia bacterium | reverse complement strand
ACTCGCGACGGCGCTTGCGGAGCTAGCGGGCTAGCTGTGCGGACCGCGCTCATCGATGAACTCACTCGCCTCGCCGCAACCGACCCGCGCGTGGTCCTGATTGTGAACGACGTGGGCTTCTCGGTGGTCGAACCGTTCCAGCAGCGCTTCCCGGAGCGCTTCATCAATGCCGGCGTGGCGGAAGCGAACATGATCGGCGTGGCGGCCGGCCTTGCCCTGACGGGGCACCGAGTCTTCGTGTACGCCATCGCGCCGTTCACCACCTACCGCTGTCTGGAACAGATCCGCCTCGACCTCTGCCGGACGAGGATGCCTGTGACGCTGGTTGGGCTCGGTGGTGGTTTCACCTATGGCCAACTGGGCACGACGCATCATCCGACCGAGGACATCGCGATGCTGCGGGCCTTGCCCGGCATGCGCGTCTTCGCACCGTGCGACTCACTTGAGACGCGGGCGTTGGTCCCGTACCTCGGCACCGGCGAAGGCCCGATCTACCTCCGCCTGGAGAAAGCCGGCCAGCCGGACGTACACACCGCTGTACCGCGCGTGGGGCCTGCGCAGTCTGTGCGCGTCCGAGAGGGCGCGGACGTCACGCTCGTGGCGTGCGGGACGATGGTGCAGGTCAGTCTGGCAGCGGCCCGGCGCCTCGAGGCCCGTGGGGTGCAGGCGGGTGTGATCAGCGCGGTGTCCTTGAAGCCACTCGATCCGGCGCTGATCGAGGAGTTGCGGATGCGCCCCGTCGTGACAGTCGAGGAGCACTCGATCGTCGGGGGGCTCGGCGCGGCGTTGGCGGAAGCCGCCGCTGACGCGTGTGTCCCCACCCCTCGACTCCGGATCGGCGTGCCAGACACCTATGCCGAGGTCGCCGGTGACCAGGGATACCTGCGCTCGCTGGCCGGGCTCACCGAAGAGGGCATCGAGGCCCGCGTGATCGCCGCGCTCGACCGGGGCGCATGATCGCGCTCCGCCGCGTTGCCTACCACCCGCTGGTCTCCGGTTCTGCGGCGCTGGTGGGTGCGCGGCTCGTGTCGATCCTCGCGAGCCTGACTGCCGTTTCGATCGTGGTGCGCACGCTGGATGCGGAGAACTTCGGGTTCTGGTCGGCACTCGTGAGCCTGACGACCCTGACTGCCGGACTCGATCTCGGCATCGGTAGTGCCGTGAGGAACCGCATTGCTGCATACCGCGCGGTTGGAGATCAGCGCGGGGCCGAGGAGGCGCTGGGCGCTGCGCTGTTGGTCGTGGGGATGCTGAGCGCAGCGCTGATCGTGGTCACCCTGGTCAGCGCTGGCGTCGGTCACGCGGCGGGTTGGATCGAGTGGTCAGAAGAACAGGCTGTCGCATTCGTCGTCACGGTGATGTGTCTCGGTGCCTTTCAGTTGGGCAACCTGGGCCAGCTCGCCCTGTACGCGAGCGAACGACCCTCGGCCGTTGCTGCCATCGAGGTCGCACGCTGGGTCATGACGATTCCGGTCCTGCTGCTGGTCGCGGCAGCCAGCGCCGGCCTGGTGCCGGCGACCGCGGGCTACTTCCTCGCACTGACGCTCTCAGCACTGAGCGCGTTTGCGGTGCTGGCCCGTCAGGATGGGTGGCCGCGTGCGGGCACGCCGCGTTCCGCCTGGGCACTGACCAGGCGGGACCTGTGGACAGGCGCAGGGTTCGCGTTGCTGCAACTGGTCGCGACGCTGGTCTACCAGACCGATGTCTTGATCGCCGCACAGCGCACTTCCCTGGTAGTCGCCGGGGACTTCGCGCTGGTACAGCGGCTCTACCTCGTGCCGCTGACGCTATTGTTCGCGGCCGTGACGCCACTCTGGGCGCGGACATCGGCCGAAGTTGCACGAGGGAACGGAGCCTGGGCCCGTCACTGGGCCCAACGCCTCTCCGTGCTTGCGGCTGGGGCGGCAGCCCTGGCCGGACTGGCGATTGTGGTCGCTGGCCCACACGCCGTGACGATCTGGGCGGGACGAGCCGTGTCCAACCCGTCGCTCTACCTTGGGCTTGCGGCCTGGCTGGTGCTGGCCGCCTGGGTGATGGTGCTCTCTGTCGTGCTGAATGGGATGGGGCGGGTGTGGGGACAGGTGCGTTGGCTCTCAGTGGCGCTGGTGATCAAGGTGGCGGTCGCCTGGCTGCTGGTGGAGCGCTTCGGCGTGGCGGCGCTAGCATGGGGCGCGGCGGCCTCCCTCGTGCCATTGGCGTGGGCCAACTGGCGCGACGTCCGGCGGTCGCTGGGTCCTGACGCGCGGCCGGTCGCGAGACAAGGGATGTCATGAAGGCAGTGATCCTCGCTGGCGGCCGCGGCACCCGACTCCAGGAAGAGACCGATGTCATCCCGAAGCCGATGGTGCGAGTCGGTGGCATCCCGCTCATCGAACACATCATGCGGATCTACGCAGCGCACGGCGTTTCGGAGTTCGTCGTCGCCCTCGGCTACCGAGGTGAGGTCATCAAGGAGTACTTCGCCAACCATTACCTGCAGCGGCGCGACCTCACCGTGGAGATGCGTCACGGTCAGGTGGAGATGCATCCGTCTGGCGAGGACGCACTCTGGGACAACTGGCGCATCCACCTCATCGATACCGGCCTGGACACGATGACCGGGGGCCGCATCCGACGCCTCCGTCCGTGGCTTGCTGACGACACGTTCTGCCTGACGTACGGGGACGGGCTGGGGAGCGTCGACGTGGGGGCGGCGATCAAGTTCCACCGAAAGCATCGCGCCGTCGCGACGCTTACTGCGGTACACCCCCCGCCACGCTGGGGACACCTCGACCTGGACGGCCCGCGGGTCTCCGACTTCCGGGAGAAGCCGCAGAGCGGCGAGGGCTGGATCAACGGCGGGTTCTACGTCCTGGAGCCGTCTGTGTTGGACCTGATCGAGGGCGACGACACGATCTTCGAACAAGGGCCGCTGCCCGCATTGAGCCGCAGTGGCGGCCTGCACGCGTTCCGGCACGAGGGCTTCTGGCAGGGGGTCGACACGGTGCGGGACCTGATCCAGATGCGCGAGTTGTGGGACTCGGGAGAGCGGCCGTGGCTGAAGCAGTAGCCGCAGCGCTCAGCGGCCGGCGCGTCCTCGTCACAGGGGCTGCTGGCCTCGTCGGCTCGAACCTGGTGCCGCGCCTGCTCGACGCCGGCGCCGAGGTCACTGTGCTGTTGCGCGACCTGGACGGCAGCAGTCCGTTGGCGGCCGTCGTCGCGGCTGGGCGGGTCCGCACCGTGCGAGGCACGCTTGTCGAGTACGTGGACGTCGAGCGCGCGCTCGTGGAGTCCGAGGCGGAGTTCTGCTTCCATCTGGGCGCGCAGACCCTCGTCCCGGTCGCCTCGAAGGTGCCGTTGGCGACGTTCGAGGCGAACGTCATGGGGACGGCGCACGTGCTGGAAGCCGCACGCCGGCACCCATCGTTCGGCACGCGCATCGTGGTCGCCTCGAGCGACAAGGCGTACGGCTCTGCGGGCGAGCGCGCGTACATCGAAGACTTGCCTCTGATGGGCACGCAGCCGTACGACGCATCGAAGTCGGCCGCGGAGATGGTGATCCGTTCCTACAGTCAGGTCTACACCGTTCCGGTCGTGACGCTCCGCTGCGCGAACACCTACGGGCCTGGTGACCTCAATTGGTCGCGCTTGATCCCAGGGGCGCTCCGTGCAGTCCTTCGAGGCGAGACGCTGGAGATCCGGAGCGACGGGACGCCGCGCCGTGACTACATGCACGTCGACGACGCGGTCACCGCATACCTGTTAGCGGCCTCACGTTTCGATGAGCTCAACCTTGCGGGGGAGGCGTTCAACGCGGGCACCGGCATTGCGACCTCGGTCCTGGAACTGACTGGGGTGATCGACGGCGCATGTCGTGCGGCTGGCGTCGGCGCGTTGAATACCCGTGTGCTCGGCACCGCGCAGCACGAGATCCCCTTCCAGGTACTGGACGCGACGAAGATGCGCAGCCGCCTTGGCTGGTCGCCCTCGACCTCGCTGTCGGATGGGCTGGCGCGCACGATCCCGTGGTACCGCGAGGCGATTACCCGTTAGGGCGTTGCGCAGGCTACGGCTGCAAGCCGAAGGTCGCGCGCCAGAAGCCGAGGACTCGTGTGGCGTAGGCCGGTGACACCGGCGATCCCTGGCCCTCGTTCTTGTACACGGGGGACACCCAGAGTTCCTTCGGGTCGCCTGCCGCGTTGAGCAAACGCTCCGCTCCTCCCGGCTCCACGGGCGCCTCGTCGGCGTGGTCAATCACCAGCAGCGGGCGGGGGGTGAGACGGGCGGCGGCCTCCGTCGGGGAGACTTCTGAGAGCGGCTGGCCCAGCCGTCGTTCAACGAGCCACAGGGTGACATCGCGGAACAGGAAGGCGGGCAGGCTGAGGCGGTCGCGGTAGGCGGTCCAGACTGCGTCGTGGAGCGAGGAAACAGGCTCCTCCGCGATCACGCCTCGCACGCGTAGGTCTTGAGCGGCGGCGATGACCCCGGCCGCTGCACCCATCGAGATGCCCTGGAGTCCGATCCGACTCGTGTCAACGTCCGGACGGGTGTTCAGGTAGTCCATCGCGCCGAGCACATCGTGCGCGTCGAGTGTGCCGAGTGCCGCGACCTCACCAGCCGAAGTGCCGTGTCCTCGGAAGTCGATGATCAACGCGTTGAAGCCGGCATTCACGATCAACTCGGCCTGTGGGAGCAGCACGTCTCTGGTCTGGCCGTAGCCGTGCAGCAGGATCACGGTGGGACGCTTGGTTTGCGCCAACTCAGAACCCGCCGGTGCGACGGTCGGCACCCAGAGGGCGCCGATGCGCACGCCATCCCGCGCGGGAAACTCCACCGCCTGAGCCTGGAACATCTGCTCTGCGAGGAACGGGAGTTCGCGGGGAGGCGAGGGATTGAGGATCGCGTCAGCCGAGATATAGGCAATGGTGAACCACATCGCCACTGTCATAGTGACGACGACGACCACGGTGCCGATGCCGACTTTCCAGCCCGTGGTCACGATTCCTCCGTCGCCGCCTGTCACTGAAGCGTATCCGAGGCCCAGAGTACGGTCGCCGGTGGTAGGCTCCGCGTTTTCCGCATGGCCGCTGGCGAGTCTGTCTGAGGTGTGTGATGTCAAGGAGCGTGGCATTTAAGCAGGTTGACGTGTTCACCACCGTGCCGTTCCTGGGGAACCCCGTTGCGGTGATCCTTGACGCAACCGGGCTGAGCACGGAGGAGATGCGGCGCGTTGCCCGCTGGACCAACCTCTCCGAGACGACGTTCGTGTTGCCGTCGCAGCACGCCGACTACCGCCTGCGCATCTTTACGCCACTGAATGAGCTCCCGTTTGCAGGGCATCCGACCCTCGGCTCAGCGCACGCAGTCATTGAGGCCGGGCTCGTGACGCCGAAGGAAGGCCGGCTTACACAGGAGTGCGAGGCTGGACTCATCCTCTTGCGCACAGAGGCAGACGGCCGCGTGTTCGCTCGCGCTCCGACGCCTTCGGTGCGCCCGGCAAACGTCGATGGCGCGCGTTTGGCAGCCGCCATCGGGACGCCGCTGGCGACCGGGCCGGTACCCCTGCTGGTGGATGTCGGGCCGGTGTGGCTGATTGTCCAGGTGTCCAATGTCGCGTCCCTGTCGGCATTGCGTCCTGACCTTGTGGCGATTGACACACTCAGCCGCGAGGTCGGTGCGATTGGCGTCTCGGCGTTCGCGATCGCCTCGGACGCGTCAGCGGCAGAGCGTGTCCGTGTGCGCACGTGGGCGCCGGGTGCGGGTGTCCCCGAGGATCCCGCATGCGGCTCGTGCAACGCCGCGCTGGGCGCCTACCTCGGTGCGACGGGCCTCCTGTCCCGCACAGGGCGGTCGTACGTCGCGTCGCAGGGGCGGGAGATGGGCCGTGACGCGCTGATCGCTGTCTCCGTGAAGAGTCCAGAGGAAGTTGAGATCGGTGGGCATGCCGTGACTGTCGTCGATGGCTCGATGCGCCTCGACTGACGTCTGTCGCATGAGGGGCATGACGAGGGCCTGCTCGGTGAGCAGGCCCTCGTTGTCAGCAACTGGCGACCTTTCGTGGCCACAGAGCGCCAGGGGCGCCGGCGCCGCACCGTGCGTGCGCCAACGCCGGTGAAGAGCCCGGTCAGCCGCACGAGGCCTGCATCGGCGTCGTGTTCGGGTCAGGCCTGTGCGCCTGTGGCCGCCGGGCGCGGAATCCCGGTGTCGCGCGGACACCGGCTCCCGTCGATTCCAATCCATCTTGATTGGATCAGGCATGTGAGGGAATTCTCGAACTACGCAGTCCGACACACACACCGTGTAGGTGTCGAGCGCTGATGCTGAAGTCTGACGACCCTGTGTCGGGGGGATGCCGAGCCCCCTGAGACAAATGACGCAATCTGCGCAGAATGAGACTATCCCGCCATGGATCTCGCCACGATCGTCCGCAACGGCCGCCGGTGGTGGTGGCTCGTCGTCGGTGCCGCCATCCTCGGTGGGCTCGCGGCGTTCCTCGTCTCCACGCGCATCACGCCCTCCTACCAGGCTCGGACCACGCTGCTCGTCGTCCAGCGACAGGGCGAGGGTGTCGTCCAACTGAATGACATCCAGACTGCCGAGCGGCTGGCGAACACGTTCTCCCGGCTGGTGACCCTGCGTCCGGTGCTTGACCGCTCGATCCAAGACGGCAGTCTCCCCTTCGACACCACCGAACTGGAGAAGCGCATTGGCGTCGCCAACCCGCGAGGGACGCAGTTGCTTGAGGTCACCGCGCGGGCCTCGAACCCAGAACTGGCAGCGCGGATGGCCAACACGGTCGCCCGTGCCTTCATCTCCTCCAACGAGGCTGCACTGACCAGCCGTCCGGGTCAGGTCTCCGTGGTGGAGGAAGCGCTCCCCCCGAGGGATCCAGTCTCCCCGAAGCCGATGGTGAACGCCCTGATGGGGATGGTGCTGCTGACGCTGGCCGCCGTCGCCGTCGTCCTTGCAGTCGAGTACCTGGACGACACGGTGAAGTCGGGCGAGGAGGCTGCCGAGCAGACTGGCCTACCGATCCTCGCGCGGATCGAACAGTTCGGAAAACTGCGAAACGCCCGCGAACAACTACAGGCCGCCAACCGCCCTCGCTCCACAATCGCCGAGGCGTATCGTGCTGCGCGCACCAACCTCTCGTACGCCATCGACCTCGGCCGCGACCGGCGGCTGGTGCTGGTCACGTCTCCCGGGCCGGGTGAAGGCAAGACCACCACGACGGCCAACCTCGCGGTGGTCTTTGGCCTGGCGGGACATCGGGTCTGCGTCATGGATACTGACCTGCGCCGTCCCACGATCCACAAGGTCTTCGGGGTCGACAACACCAAGGGGCTGACGACGCTGCTGCTTGCACGGGAGCCGGACATCGAACGGACGCTGGTCCGCTCCCTCTACACCAATGTGACGGTGCTCCCGTCCGGCCCGCTGCCGCCGAACCCCTCGGAGTTGCTGGGTTCAGCGCGCATGCAGGAGATCCTCGACGCGCTACGCGAGCGATTCGACGTTGTGCTGATGGACTCGCCGCCTGCGCTGGTCGTCACGGACGCGTCGGTGCTCGGCATGCTGGCGGATGGGTTGCTCATCGTGGCCCGCGCCGGGAAGACGCGGATGGGCGAACTGCGCGCGACGATCACTGAACTGGCCCAGACCGGACGTCCGATCGCCGGTCTGATGCTCAACCGAGTGAGCACACGGGACTCCGGCTACTACTACTACTACCAGTACGGGCGCGGGTACGGCACGGCCGAGGAGCCGGAGTCGGGCGTCCCGCGCCTTCGCCTGCAGGATCTCGCGGCAGGGGGGCCCCCCACGCCGGACGAGGACAACCGTCCCACTGGTACTGGCGAGTAGTGCCGTCCGGCGCTCGGACGCCGCTATTCTTGGTCCATGGTTCCCGGTTTCCGGCTCACATCGCTGCTACGTCGCCGTCCCAAGTCCGCGCGCGTAGACCGCGTGGCGCCGTGGCTGTTCGTCGGCCCCGCCCTTGATGCCGCGGGCTACCGCGACCTGCGCGATCGGGGCGTCACGCACGTTGTGGACCTCCGTGAGGAAGATGCGGACGACCCCGGACTGATGGCTTCGCTGGGGCTCAAGTGGCTACGGCTCCCGATCCCGGACCGCAAGGCTCCAGCCCCGGGACAACTCGACGAGTTGAGGTCATGGCTTGCCGTGGACTCTGGCGAGGGTGACCCGGTCCTCTACATCCACTGCCACGCCGGCCTCGGCCGCACCCCCACCGTCGCCATCGCCCTGCTGATGCATCACGACATGCCGCTGCGGGATGCTCACCGTCATGTCCGGGCCGCGAGGCCAGGGGCCCAGCCGACTGCCTCGCAGGATGCCTACCTCGAAGACCTCGCACGACGTATCCAGTGGCGCGGCACGCGCTAGCGGCGCGGCCCCACATTCGGCGCGCTCTGGCGCAGGTCAACAATCGTCACATCGGATCGCTCGTGCAGGACGGTGGTGACGTACCAGAGGGGGAACGTCTCGTCGTCGCGTTCGGTGTAGATCAGCGCGAACTCCGGGACGTCGGCCAACCGCGCGCGGGCCCCGTCCAGCAGCGAGGTGTCACCGCGGAGCGACACGTCGTGGCCGACCCACACTGCCCACACGGCGATGAGCCCGGCGACGATCACTCCCAGTCCCGCACGCGCGCTGCTGTCCAGGTGTGCCGCCACCCAGTCCCATGCCTCAACGGATCCCCAACCCACTACCAGTGCGAGCACCATGGTGATGCCCTGCAGGTAATCCTCCCGCCCGTTGACCCGGTACACAGAGATGAACACGGCGAGCAGCCCCGACCACGCGAACAGCACGAGCGCGAGGCTGGTCCTCGTCCGGCCGACACTGAATGCGCCGGGGATGAGCAGGAGCCACGCGGGCAGCGGCAACTGGTCGAGTGCCTCCCGCACGGTCACTGGCATCGCGTCGATCACGATGCGAGGTGAGAGGTGGAGTGCCTTGCGGTAGGGGGCACCTCCCAGATGGTCGATGAGACCTCGGACGTGGTTGGTGTGTCCCCAGGCAATTGCGGCATCCGCGCGGAGCCACAGGTAGGCAACGGTATAGACGAACGGCAGCGCGAACCAGGCCAGACTCCACAGGGCCTCGCGCCCACGCGGACGTCGATGCCCGAAGAGGGCGGCCACGAGCAATGGCACGGCGAGCGCGAGCCCGGTGACATGGCTCGCGACCACCACCCCCAGCACGAAGGCGAATGCCGGCCAGCGCCGTCCCTCCGCAGCGTCCGCGCCGAGGACGAGTGCCAGTGCTGCAGCGGCCGCCTG
>SCVR01000393.1 GCA_004296805.1 Dehalococcoidia bacterium | reverse complement strand
GCTGGAGACCGTCTTCGAGCCGTTCACGAGCAGCGCGGGCCGGCGGACCCGCACAAGCGGCCTTGGGCTCGCGATTGCGCGCGGGATCGTCGAGGCGCATGGCGGGACCATCCGCGCCGAGAACCGCCGCGGTGGTGGCGCGCGCTTCACACTGACGCTCGTGCAGCGCCGCGCACCGTCCGCATCCGAAGCGGAGGTCGCACGATGAACGGGCGCGGAGCACGCATCCTCATCGTGGATGACGAAGCCGCCCTCGGGCGCGTCGTCCTGCGAAACCTCACGTCTCGTGGGTTCGACGTGCAGACCGCGGCATCCGGCAGCGAGGGACTCGCAACCTGGCGACGCTGGCGGCCCGACCTCATCGTGCTCGACCTCGGCCTGCCCGATCTCGATGGGTTGGACATCATCCGAGAGGTACGGGAATCCTCGAACGTACCGATCGTGGTGCTGTCAGCGCGGGAAGGCGAGCGCGACAAAGTGCGGGCTCTCGATTCCGGGGCAGACGACTACGTTTCGAAGCCATTCGGCGTCGAGGAATTGCTCGCGCGGATCCGGGTGGCGCTGCGGCATGCCGCGCATCCGGAACGAGGCGCGCTGGCGCGCTGGGAGGCCGGTGGCCTCGCCATCGACTTCGAGGCCCGCACGGTGACGCTGGACGGCCTGCCAGTCCGCCTGACACCGACGGAGTACGACCTACTACGCGCACTGGTAGCTCATCCCGGGCGTGTCCTCACAGATCGCGCTCTACTCCAGGCGGTCTGGGGTCCTGAATTCGCGGAGGAACATCACTACCTCCACGTGTACATCGGACGGCTGCGGCGGAAGATCGAGCGCGACCCGCAGCGGCCTCGATTCGTGCGGACGGAGCCGGGCGTCGGATACCGGTTCGTGGCCGAGGACGCCGAGACACCCTCGGACTCAGCCTGAACGAGCCCGCGCGACGTTGAGCGGCTGTTGAGCGCCCTCGCCTGACGATCAGAGCGAGGTCGCGAGCGCCGCCATACTCGGACGGCATTCCTCGCGGAACAACATGACCACCCGACGCGTGCGGACTGGTTCCCGGCCCGGAGACCGTTATGTCCGGATCTTCCGCCCCACTGCGGGCAAGTTCGAACAAGACGAAGAGCACCACCTGATCGCGACTGAGGCGGTATTCGAGCGCCCCGGCATGAGCGGCCACGTTGAACGCCTCAGGCGCTTCATGGTGGGTGCCCGCCTGCCCAGCGCGATGGAATCCCACGAACGCCTCGGGGTGGTGAAGGGGCTCGCGGTCTTCGCGTCAGACAACATCTCGTCGTCGGCGTACGCGACCGAGGAGATCATGCGCGTCCTCGTCCTCGCGGGCGCCGGTGCACTGATGCTGACGATGCCGATCACCATCGCGATCGTCCTCGTGCTCATCGTGGTCGTGACGAGTTACCAGCAGACGATCCATGCCTACCCCACGGGCGGTGGCTCGTACATCGTCGCGAGCGACAACCTGGGACCACTTCCGGGGCTAGTTGCGGCCGCCTCGCTCCTGACGGACTACGTCCTCACGGTGGCGGTGTCCGTCGCTGCCGGAGTCGCGGCGCTCACCTCGATCTTCCCGGTGCTCTTCGACGAGCGCGTGGTGGTGTCGCTGGCGTTCGTGCTGCTGATCTGCCTGGGGAACCTTCGAGGCATCAGGGAGAGCGGCACGATCTTCGCGGCGCCCGCGTACATCTATCTGTTCGCGATCTTCGGATTGCTCGGCTACGGGATGATGCGGTACGTGACCGGCACTCTCCCGGACTACGTCGCACCCGAGGAGTGGGGCGTCTCCGAGGGCACGAGCGCGCTCGGGCTGCTGCTCATCCTGCGGGCGTTCTCGTCGGGATCAGTCGCGCTGACGGGCGTCGAAGCCGTGTCGAACGGCGTGCCCGCGTTCTCCGCACCGGAATCGAAGCACGCCCAGCGAGTACTGATCATCATGGGCGCGTGCTTCGTCACGATCTTCCTCGGAATGAGTTTCCTCGCAGGGCACGTGGGCATCCTGCCCGACCCCACGGAGCAGAAGACGGTGATCAGCCAGTTGACGAGTGCCCTGGTGGGCGAGGGCAGCCCCTACCACTACCTCGTGCAACTCTCGACGGCATTGCTGCTCATCCTCGCGGCGAACACGGCATATGCGGACTTTCCGAGGCTCTCCAGCATTCTGGCCCGCGATGGCTACTGGCCGCGGCAGTTCCAGTACCGCGGGGACCGCCTCGCCTTCACCACGGGCATCTTCGTCCTCACGATCCTTGCCTCGTTGCTGCTGGTGGTGTTCCAGGCGAGCGTCACGAACCTAATCCCGCTGTACACAGTGGGCGTGTTCATCGCGTTCACCCTCAGCCAGAGCGGGATGGTGCGCCACTGGTGGAAGTTGCGGGAAAGTGACCGTGGCTGGTGGCGGCGGGCGTCCTTCAACACCGTGGGGGCCCTCGCCACTGGGGTCGTCGCAGTGGTCGTCGGGGTGGCGAAGTTCGCGCTCGGCGCGTGGGTGGTCCTGATCCTGGTGCCGGTCCTGATGGCGCTGATGATGGCAATCCACCGCCATTACCTCGGCGTCCGCTCCGTTCTGACGATGGACGAAGTCCCGCCAATGCCGAAGGCCGAGGCGCCCCAGGTCATCGTGCCGATCAGCCGGCTCGACCGGGCGGCCTACCGCGCCGTGACCTTCGCGCGCTCGATCTCGCCCGCAGTCATGGCGGTGCATGTCAGCGAGAACACCACCGAGGCTGAGGCGACCTACCGCGCGTGGGAGGAGTGGGACACCGGCGTCGAGTTGGTCATCGTCGAGTCGCCCTACCGGTCCCTGCTGCCGCCGCTACTGGCCTACATCGACGCCATGCGCGCGAGCGAGGCCGGGCGGCCCGTGGTGGTCGTGGTGGCCGAGTTTGTGCCGAGGTATTTCTGGCAGAACTTCCTGCACAACCAGGCGGCGCTGCGTCTGAAGGTGCACCTGCTGTCTCGCCCGAACGTGATTGTGGCGAATGTCCCGAGCCATCTGTGGGACGCTGCCGCGGCGAAGGAAGGTACCGGCGTGCGCTAGCCCGCGAGGAGCGATGCGATCGGGTCTCGCTCCCGGACAGCCTCGGCTGCCGCGAGACGCAGCCCGCCGCGCTCCGGGATGCCTCGGGCGTCGTAGCCGAGGGCCTTCGCTGGTTCGTCGCCCAGCAGGACGGCGAGGCGGGTGCCGTCGTCCGTGGCGTTCACATGCGGCGCAATAGCGGCGCGGAGCGCGGCTTCCTCGTCCGCGGGCAGCGGCGCACAGGCTCCAGCAAACGCCAGCGCCCGCCGCTCCTGCTCAAGGATGCGGCCGACGGACCTCGGCGGGCCGTGGGCGATATGGAAGAGCGAGCGGTAGACGGCGGCGAGCGTCACGGCCCGGATGCCCTCCGGCGTCGGCGTGTCGCTGGTCCAGACGACAGGCGCGATCCAGCGACGGGAGAGCAACGCACGCTGGTCGACCCGGATCAGGAGCTCGCTGGTGGGACGGTGCGTCCACATGCCGCCGAGGTCATCGGACAGCACGAGCATCACCCGCAGTTCAGAGCCCCAGTCGACGGGGAGGCTGCGGAGGCGCGGCCCGATCTCGCGCACCGCGTCCGCAGCGGTCCGCTCCGCCTCAATGGCGATGAGGGCATCGAGCGACTGCGGGACGTGATCGCGCGCCATCGGGTTGAAACCGGAGAGCGGGACGAGGCCATCCTCATGGCCTTGTTTGATCATCCCGACGTACGCGTCAAAGCGCGCGTCTCCCCTCGGCATGTCGTAGAGCCGGCGGAGCGATCCGATGACGGGGACGAAGTTGAGCCACATCGTGCATCGACCGTACCAGCGAGGTTCGGCGACCGGCATCGGGAATCTACCGAGGTGCCTGCCTGACACCCAGTCTTGTCAGATGCTCGCAAGCGGGTTGCCAGCCGCGCTAATCGAGCGATACTCTCAAGCAGCGGGGTAGAACATTAGAACTGTTTACGTACCATCGCGGGTACCGCGAGTACGGAGACTGCCGTGGAGCCGTTCGACCGTCCCCGACCCCTTCGTCGCACCGCACCGGCCTCCAGAGCTTCCGCGAAGCGTGCGCTGCTGCGGATGGACCTTCGGCGAGGCGATCCGGACCGCATTGCAGAGGCGCTACGACGGCTGCTGGACGACTCCGGGATGACCTCGGAGGAACGGGTGCAGGTGCTCGGCGGGGCGCTGGTGGTGGAAGCGCTGCGGCCGTACTGGACAGGCGATCGGACGGCGGAAGCCGCACACTTCGCTCTGCGCGCTGCGGACCCGGAACTAGCGGACGCCATCGAGGCCCTCGCTCCGATGCTCCTAGGCCGCGCGGAGGTGCGCGAAGAGGCCGGCGCGGCCATCGAGGCGATCGAGGCGCTGCTCCGAGCCGGTTAGCACGGCTGCCACAACGACCTCAGCGATCCCGGAGACGTTCTCTATACTCGACGGGTTATTCGGCGCATCCCCTGCGAGGAGGGAAGCGACATGCCGCGAGCGATCTGGCGGGGCGCGATCTCCTTCGGGATGGTCTCGATCCCGGTGAAGTTGTACTCCGCGACGGACAGCAAGGACATCTCCTTCCGCCAGTTGGCGAAGGAGGATCTGCAGCCGATCAAGTATCTCCGCTTTTCTCCCACCCTCGACCGCGAGGTGCCGTTCGATGAGATCACCAAGGGGTACGAGTACTCCAAGGAGCAGTACGTCATCCTCGACGACTCAGACTTCGAGAACCTGCCCGTGCCGAGCAAGCACGTCATCACGATCACCTCATTCGTGGACGGTAGCGAGATCGACCCCGTCTACTACGAGAAGGCCTACCAACTCGACCCCGACGAGATCGGCGTGAAGGCGTATGCGCTGCTGCTGAAGGTGCTGGAGGAGCGCAACGTCGTCGCCCTCGGAAAACTGGCGCTGCGGCAGAAGGAACAACTCGTCTGCCTGCGGCCCTCGGGCGGCCACCTCATGGTGGAAGTCCTGTATTACCCGGACGAAGTGCGTCCGTACGAAGGCACCGATGTCTCCGACGTGGCCGTCTCCGAACAGGAGATGACGATCGCGCGGGCACTCGTCGACATGATGCACGAGCCGTTCGACGCCTCAAAGTACCAGGATGAGTACCGCGGCACTCTCATGGCGATGATCCAGGCGAAGCTGGAGGGTGGCGAGGTCGTCACCGCCGAGGAACCGGTGCCTGCACCCACCGTCGACCTGATGGCCGCCCTGCGCGCCTCGATTGCCGCCACGCAGTCCCGGAAGGCAGCAGCGGCACCCGAGGCCGCAGCATCCACCGAGGCCCCCTCGAAGGGTGCTGGCGAGCCCGTGGCCGCCGGTGCGAGCCGGACCCGAGCCAAGAAGGCGGAGGCGGCACCCGCCGTCGAGGCGCCCGCGAAGCCGGCACGCGCACGGAAGAAGTCGGCGTAGCCGGCGCCTCCGGGCCGTCGAGCACCTCGCGTATCCTCGCTGCATGCCTGCGCGACGTCGCCCGCCCCCACCTCCGTCTGAGGACGGCGCATCCTCGGATGAGGGCGCGCCCCTCTCGCTGGCGCAGTACCAGGCGATGCGGGACTTCGAGGCGACGCCGGAGCCCGCCGGAGCGACGGTCGACCTCGGCCCGCAGGACCAGCCACTGACGTTCGTCATCCAGAAGCACCGGGCAACGCGCCTGCACTACGACCTGCGTCTCGAGGTCGACGGGGTGATGCCATCGTGGCCGATCCCGCGTGGCCCCTCGACCGACACGTCCGAGCGGCGGCTGGCGGTCATGACCGAGCCGCACCCGATGGACTACGCGACATTCGAGGGCGTCATCGGCCGGGGGCAGTACGGTGCCGGCGAGGTCATCGTCTGGGACCGGGGGACGTACTCACCCGACGAACTCGGCACGCTGCACTTCGAGGATCGCGCGGAGGCCAACCGCCAGATGCGCGAGCAGATCGCGAACGGCAAGGTCTCGGTGACGTTCCGCGGCCACCGGATGAAGGGCTCATGGGCCCTCGTCAAGACGAACCAGGCCCCTGACTCCTGGCTCGCCCTGAAGCACAAGGACGATGCCGCCACCGGCGTGGACCTCGCCGAGACGTTCGATGACTCCGTGATCTGCGGCCTCACCATTGGTGACCTGCAGGCCGGACGCCTGGTCCCGGAGACACGCGAGATCGAACCGCTGCTGGCCGTCGATCTTCCGGGCGCAAAGCGCGCGCCGTTCCTCGAAGGTGTGGAGCCGATGGCCGCCACGCAGACCGCGAAGCCATTCGACCGTGCGGGGTGGATCTTCGAGCCGAAGATCGACGGCGTCCGCGTGCTGATCACCATTCAAGACGGGAAGGCGCGCCTGACGTCACGCCGGGGCCTCGACATGACGGCGCAGTACCCGGCGCTCGTGGCGTCCCTGGCGAAGCAACCTGCGAACACCCTGATCCTCGACGGGGAGATCGCGGCGCTCGACGCGAACGGCGTGCCATCGTTCGAGCTGCTGCAGCAGCGGATCAACCTGACCGACGCGACGGAGATCCGCTCGTTCGACCGCTCGCTCCCGGTCGTCTGTTACGTCTTCGACGTCCTGTACCTGGACAGCGTGGACGTGCGTCGAGTGCCCCTGATGGCACGGAAGCACCTCCTGCAGCGCACGCTGATGCCGACGCCATGGGTCCACCTGATGGACTACTCCGAGGGCAACGGGGTGCAGGCATACGACGGCGCGGTTGCGATCGGTCTCGAGGGGCTGGTCGCGAAGCGGGCGGACTCCCGGTACGAATCGGGCACGCGGTCGCAGGCGTGGGTGAAGGTGAAGTCGCGGCTCACGAACGAGTTTGTCGTCACCGGATACACGCCCGGCCTGAACTCACGCTCCTCCACGTTTGGGGCGCTCGTGATCGCAACCCGTGAGGACGATGGCCGGCTGGTGAGCGTGGGTCGGGTGGGCTCCGGCTTCACGGAGGCGATGCTGAAGTCGCTGAAGAAGCGCCTCGATGGGATGCGCGTAGAGGCTTCTCCCATGGCCGTCCCGCCTCCGGCCTCCGAACACGTGACCCACGTGCGTCCCGACCTCGTAGTCGAGGTTGAATACGCGATGATGACGTCCGACGGCAACCTCCGGGCGCCGGTGTTCCTGCGACTACGTGAGGACAAGGCGCCGACGCAGGTGCGCACCCTGCACCTGGTACCGCCCCCAGACGGTATCGAGGCCTCGCCCCCGCCCGTGGTCGACGCGGTCCCGGGCCTCGCAGAGCAGGTGGCGTCCGTGCTGAAGCAGCTCGACGGGGTCGCGAAGGCGCGGACGATCGAAGTGGCCGGGGCGCGGATCGCGCTGACGAACCTCGACAAGGTGATGTGGCCGCCGCATCACGGGCAGCGCGCTCTCACGAAGCGCGACCTCCTCGTCTACTACGCGAAGATGGCGCATGTGCTGATCCCGCACCTGCGGAACCGCCCACTCACGATGACGCGGTATCCCAACGGGCTCGAAGGGCACTCCTTCTACCAGAAGCACGTGGACTCGCCACCCCCCTTCGTGGAGACGGTGCACGTGTACACGGAGACGGAACGGGGCAACCAGGAGTTCGTGGTGGTAAACAACCTCCCGACGCTGCTGTGGCTGGCGCAGTTCGCGGACATCGCCCTGCACACATCGCTGGCAAGGGTCGACCCGGAGCCGGACGGCCACCATCTCGGACGAGTGTTCACGGACTCCAAGGCGAACGTTGAGGCGTCGCTGCTGAACTACCCGGACTTCATCCTGTTCGACTTCGACCCGTACATCTATCGCGGTGACGAGGGGAAGGGTGCGGAGCCGGAGTTGAACCGACCGGCGTACGAGGAGACGGTGCGGATGGCGCAGGCGCTGAAGGCGTTGCTGGACTCAGCGCACCTGTCGTCGTTCGTGAAGACCTCAGGCGCGACGGGACTGCACGTCTACGTGCCTGTCGTGCGGCAGTACGACTACCAGTTTGTGCGCGACATGGCGATGACGGTGGGGGGCGCGCTGGTGGCGCAGCACCCACGCGAGGTGACACTCGAGTGGAACATCGAGAAGCGGCGGGGGATGGTATTCCTCGACGGGAACCAGAACGCGCGGATCAAGAACCTCGCTGCCCCGTACTCACCGCGGGCGAAGCCGGGTGGGCCGGTCTCGATGCCGCTGCGATGGGACGAACTCGACCGCGTGTTCCCGACGGACTTCACGATCCTGACCGCGCCCGACCGGATCGCCCGCGTCGGCGACCTCTGGGCGCACATCCTGGACGCGAAGCACAATCTGGTGGCTCTGACCGGCGGAACCTAACAGGGGTTTCCTCGGAGCCTGTAGGGGGGAATCCCGATGGGGAGCCTCCCACCCGGGCCGTAGCCTCGATCCCACGGGAGAGAGCAGGCAGCGCCATGGCCGAACTCGGGATGGTCGGGAACGCGGACTTCTCGGACGACCTCGACGAGGAGGTCGTGGAGGAGAAGCGTTCGTACTCCTGGCACGCGCCCAAGTGGCTGCCGGCCGCGCTGATCGGCGCTGTCGTCCTGTGGGGCGCGAGCATCTCCTGGATGGTGGCGCACATCGGTGGTGGGTCGGACAGCGCGGAACACGCAGTTGGGGTCTCCGACGAGGTCGCCGTCCTGCGCGCGAAGGTCGACAGCCTGTCACAGCAAGCGAGCGCGCTCGGCGCAGACCGGGACGCCCTCGCGAAGCGCGTACTCGCACTCGAGTCTCGGCCGACGCTGGCGAATACGGCGCCGCCCCCCGCGGCGGTCGCCACGGTGATGCCCTCCGTGTTCAAGCCAGAGTCAGCGCCTGCTGCTACCGCGACGATCCCTGACGCCACGGGCTACTCGATCCCGCGCTTCGCCTACTGGCGGACGCCTGACCCCACCGCGACGGCAGTCACGCCGGTGGCCACGGGAACCACATCGCGCTTCTTCACCAGCGGCGCAGACAAGTACAACTGCACCTCGTTCGCCTCGCAGGCCGAGGCACAGGAAGCGCTGGCAGCGAACGCGCCGGGCGACCCGAACCGCCTGGACATGAACGCGAACGGGGTGGCGTGCGAGGACATCACGTACGCCTCGGGCACCGCACGGGACGTGACCCCACTGACCAACCGGTAGTCCGTCCCAGAGCTACGCGAGGCCCGCGCGCTGCCGGCGGAGCGCATTCACCACACTCAACGCCTGCGCGACCTCGGCAACATCGTGCACACGCACGACATGGGTCCCGGCGATCGCCGCGAGGACGTTGAACCCGATGGTGGCTTCGAGCAGGCCTTCGACATCCTGACGGTCACCGAGGCCCATCAGTTCGCCGAGGAATCCCTTGCGCGAGGCGGAGACGAGTACGGGATAGCCGTGCTCGATGAGCCGGGGAAGGCCGTCCAACAATCGAAGGTTGTCCGCAGCGGACTTGCCGAAGCCGAAGCCGGGATCGAGCCAGGGAGCGCCCGCGCCAGCGGTCGCCAGCACTCGCGCCTGCTCCAGCAGGAACTCCGTGACCTCGTCCTCAATGTCCCCGTAGTCCTGATCGACCTCACGGTGGTGCTTGGGGCGGCCGCGCATGTGCATGAGACACGCCGGGAGGTGGTACTCGACAGCGACGGTGAGCATGTCGCCGTCGGTGACTCCCGTGACGTCGTTCAGGAGGTGGACGCCCGCCTCGGCGGCAGCGCGGGCAACTGAGGGCGTCCATGTGTCCACAGAGGTCAGCAGGCCCTCCCGCACACAGGCCTCGATGACGGGCGCGACTCGGGCGGCCTCTTCGTCCGGGGTCAGGTCGTGCCCCCCGGTGCGGGTGGAGTGGGCGCCGACATCGATGATCTCGGCGCCGGCCTTCGCGAGGGCGACCGCACGGTCGAGGGCCTCGCCCACGGGTACGCGGGAGAAGGCAATGGGGGAGTCGTCCGAGACGTTCAGGATGCCCATCACTGCGGTGCGATGGGTGGTGTCGATGGTGCGGTCACGCAGGTGCAGGAGCATCGATCCTCCGAGGGATTGAGGATACGCCGGGGCGACTTCGTGTTCGCGTTGCGGGCGTCAACGCGCGCCCGTACGCTCGGCAACGACCGGTACGCGGCAGCGCCAGGGCGGGGAGCAGTTGATGGCCGACGAGACTGCACCTGCGCTCGCCATCGAGGGCGGGCCACGGGCACACCCCGAGTCCTGGGCCATGCGCCCCTCCGTCGCTCCCGCGACCGATGACTCTCCGGTCCGTGTGCTGGAAGCAGAGTTCGCGGCTGGGTTGGGCCTCGATCCGTCGGCGGTGATCGCTCTGGCATCCGCCGCAGACGCCCGGCGGTGGGCACTCCAGGTGGCGGTGCCCGGACGCACGGAGTTGGTGCTGCCCGCCCTTGGCGCAACGGCGTGGGTCAGCGCAGCTCAGGGGGCTGGCCTCACCGTGGTCCCTGCGGAGACGGACTCGGACACGGCGGCAATCTCGGCCCGAGGATTCTCAACGGCTGCCTCACCTC
>SCVR01000392.1 GCA_004296805.1 Dehalococcoidia bacterium | reverse complement strand
TCACCCTGGGCGCGGCCACTTTCGCCATCACCTCGGACGATGTCGTGGGGCTGATCGTTGGCGCGCTCGCAGTGGGGTTCACGCTCGACCGGTGGTTTGGCCCGCGTTTGCGCGGAGCGGAACGTCCGATGACCCAGCCGAGTACCCCAAAGGCAGCATTCTGGTCGACGCTCGCGGGGTACACCTCGTTCGTCGCGCATGCCGGGGGGCCGCCGCTGAACGTGCTGCTGCTGCCGCAGCGACTCGACAAGAGCGTGTACGTGGGAACCACGGTGATGTTCTTCGCGCTGGCGAACTACGTGAAGTTGATCCCGTACACGCTGATCGGTCAGTTCGACGGGGCAAACCTCGGGACATCGTTGGTGCTGGCGCCGTTAGCGCCGGTGGGGTTCGGCCTGGGGTACTTCTTCAACCAGCGCGTGAACGAGGTCGTGTTCTACCGCATCGCGTACGGCGCGCTGTTTGCGACAGGCTTGAAGTTGTTGTGGGATGGCCGTGCGGTCCTCGGCCTGTGACCGGGACTGCGAGGGTTGCCCGGACGATGCGTGCCTAGCGGCGCTTGGCGGCGGAGCGGAGCACCCAGCCACCGCCGGAGGAGTTCGAGAACTGCTTCTCGGCTCCGCAGTTCTTACAGGTGCCGACGCTGGTGAGTCCCCCCGGTGCAGGCAACATCCAGTGATGCCCGGTGCAGGGCGCGGTGATGCTGGACTCGCTCACGTTGGAACCTCCCCCGCCTTGCCACCCGACTCCCCGTGTCCGAGTGACCTGCGCACCATATCAGATTCGCGATACCCCTGTAACGAATACGTCAGGGTCAGAGACATTCCTGGCAGCCGCTGAATCTGAGTAGTGACGATCGCCTACGTGAGGAGGACGGTCGCAGTACCCGCCACACAGAACACCGTACCGATGCCGATGCGTCCGGTGGGGCGCTCCCGCAGGATCAGCATTGAGAGCGGAAGTGCGAGCAGCGGCGAGGTGGAGTTGAGCACTGTCGCCCGCGCAACGCCCGCCTCTGCGACCGCGAAGATGTAGAGGACGGATCCCATCCCGGTCCCAAGGATGCCCAGGGCGCCGATCAGCGCCAGGTCGCGGCCTCGAGGGAGCCGCCGCAGGATGGTGCCTCGCGTCCCCACGGAAACCGCGAGGCCGATCGCGAGGCCACCGGCCGGGATGCGGACGAGCCCGGCGGTCGGGGCACCGAGGTCGCCTCGTCCGCCCGCGAGCACCAGCGTCGCCACGGTCCACGCGAGAGCGACTGCGACAATCGCGAGGATGGCGAGCGGGGTGCTGGGTGCCGGAGCAGTCATCCCGGCGCCGGCCGCCGCGAGTGCCTCGGCGGCCCGGGCTGTCACGGTCGCCGCCGACTGGGCGACGATGAACCACGTGCCCCCGACGACGAGCGCGCCGCCTGCGATCAGGCCCCACGAGAAGGGCTCGTCGAGCAGCCAGATGCCTCCGGCAGCCGAGAGCGCGACCCACAGGGCCGTGGTGGGTGGCGCCATCCGCTGGACACCGAAGCGGCCCATCGACCGGATGTATGTCGTGTCGCCGAGGCCATAGCCGACCAGCCCGCTCGCGACCATCGCGAACAGTACCGACGTAGGCGCGTCCCGCAGCTGCGATTCAGATCCGGTCACGATCACCAGCAGGAGGATGAACGGGGTGGCGGCGAGGAGGCGCAGCGAGGACAGGACTGGTGCGGCGTAGCGGACGCCGAGACGTGCCAGGATGACGCTGGTGCCCGCCCACGTCACGGCAGAAGCCAACGCGGCTGCCTCACCCATCGTGCGCCCTCGAATCCCTCGAAGGCATCATCGCTGTGAGGGTGGCCGAGGGCTAGCGGACGGGCTGCCAGGCGACCACGCCGAAGAACCCGCGAGCCGGCGGCAGTAGTACGCCACCGGGGACGCTCCACCACTCTTCGATCAGCGCGCGCGAGCGGCGGTCTTTGGCTGAGTCAGGCGTCAACCAGAGCAGTCGGCGGGCGAGCGTGGCGGCCTCGTCCAGCGAAGTGACACTCGAGGGCTCGCCGGCGACGGTCGACACGTCGAAGCGACGGCCGCGCGCTGACAGCAGCGCGATGAACTCGCGCAGGCCAGGGAGCGGGCTGAATGGCTCACCGTGGACGGCCTCGAAGAGCCGGGCGAGGTGCGCGCCGCGCGGCTGATCCGCGAGGATCGCGAGGCACGCTCGCCTGCTGCATCGCTCCATCGCGTCAAGGAACGGGATGATCTCGCGGATGTCGTAGATCGAGTGCGCCGCGAACGAGACGTCGACCTCGTATGTCCATTCGGGGCTGGGCCACGTCAGGTCATGGACCTCGACGTTGGTGCGCCCGGACTCGCGGATGGCCTCTCTGAGAACGCGCCGCATCGACTCGGAGGGTTCAACTGCGATGACGCGCTCGACGTGCTCGCTGAGCGGTAGGGCGAACCGTCCGCCGCCTGCGCCGATGTCGAGCCACGTGTCCTCGGCCTGTGCGATGTCGAGCAGGAACGGGAGTTCGAGGGAGGGCCGTGCCCCCGGACGGAATCGTGGTGCGATGCCGCCGTAGAAGTCACCGGCAGGCTCCGGCTCGCGGACCCGGGCGACCTGCTCCGCGTCCCCGTCGACCATCTCCGCCCATGCGGCCGCGGCCTGTGACTCAGTGGGACGGATCGCCTCGCCAGCCACTAGGAGAGTGCCGCCTCGATCTGGTCGATGTGGTTGTTGTCATGACCGGGGCCGCCACGGAGCATCAGCTCGATCGCGGGGGACTCACCGGGGCGGATACCGAGTGGCAATGGGTAGTCGAGGACGGCCTGGTCGACCTTCCCGATCGCCTCGATGGCGGCCGCGTGGCCTTCGGCGATCTCCGCGAGGAGTTCCGCCACGCTCTTGGTCGAGCGCTCTGCCACCTGATCAGCGTTGATGTCGTCGATGCTGCGCGGGGCGGGCTGGGGTGTCCCCGCCTGCGCGGCCGCCACTCGCCCGGCCACGCGGCCGACGCCGTTCGCGCGGGCGGCGAGGTGGGAGAGCGACTCACGGATCCGCCAGGTGCCTTCCTTCAGCGGGGCGTCACCCTGCGCGAGGATGCGGGGCTTGAGCGACTCCAGTCGCGCGTCGACCGCCTTGATCGCGGATACCACTTCGTCACGTGTCGCCATGGGGGCTCCAGTCCTGCGCCGGGAAGGCGGATCGAGTCCCGGAGTCTACCAGCGTCGACGGTGGCTCGAACGCGGCGCCTCGAACGCGCAGGTGTCAGGCGCGCCGTCCGGTGAAGGTGCCATTGCCCATGCTGCCAAGGGCGACCTCGCCGGCGAGGGCGTCTCCCTGCACCACTGCTTCGAAACGCATCGTCATCTCGCCCATCGGGCCCGAAGTCTGGACTGACCAGCGGAGCCGGTCGCCGTCCAGCTTGCCGTCGATGAGCGGGGACGCTCCCCCCATCGGACTGTTCCAGGTGCCGTGGACGGCGCCGTTCGACGAGTCGATCGCGAGGGTGGCCTCTCGGGTGCCGCGGGCCGTGGTCATCGTGACGTTCCACTGTCCCGCGAGCGCTACCGGCGCGGGGCCATCCGCCGTCAGGTTGTCCGACAGCACGCCGTCCTCGCCGGTGGTGGCATAGGCCATCTTGTAGAGGCGGGCGTAGATGCCATCGCGGTCCAGCAGTTGCTGGTGCGTCCCCATCTCCGCGATCTGGCCCCGTTCGAGCACCACGATGCGTGACGCGTCGCGGATCGTCGAGAGGCGGTGGGCGATCACGAACGAGGTACGCCCGCGGAGCAACTCTTGCAGCGCGCGCTGGATGATCACCTCGGTCTGCGTGTCGACGTTGGCCGTGGCTTCGTCGAGGACGAGGATGCGCGGCCGCGACAGGATTGCGCGCGCGAACGAGATCAACTGGCGCTGCCCGACGGACAGGTTGTGTGCGCGCTCGGCGAGGACGGTGTCATAGCCGTTCTCGAGCCGCCTGATGAAGTCGGCGGCGCCGACGAGGCGTGCAGCCTCCTCCACCTCCTCGTCCGTGGCGTCGAGGCGGCCGTAGCGGATGTTGTCGCGCACCGTGCCCGAGAACAGGAACGGCTCCTGCAGCACCACGCCCATCTGCTGGTGCAGGTTCGACAGCTTGATGTCGCGCACGTCCAGGCCATCGATGCGGATCGCGCCATCGGTGACGTCGTAGTAGCGGCCGATGAGGTTGATCATCGTGCTCTTGCCTGCACCCGTCTGTCCGACGAAGGCGATGGTCTCGCCCGGCTCCACGTGCAAGTTGATGTCGCGGAGGACGGGGCGGCCCTCCACGTACTGGAACGTGACGTGGTCGAAGTCGACGCGGCCCTGCAGGTCAATCGTCTGCGCGTTCGGGCGGTCGATCACGTCCGGCTTCGTGTCCAGCACCTCGACGATGCGCAGGCCACCGGCCATCGCGCGCTGGATCTGCGTGTACTGGAGCACGAGGTCACGCACCGGGTCGAAGAAGCGCTGGATGTACAGCACGAACGAGACCACGATGCCGGCGGTCACTGCGCCCTCGGCGACGCGGATACCGCCCACCACCAGCACAAGGGCGGTGGACATCGCCACCACGCCTTCGACCATCGGGAGGACGGCCGCAGAGAGCCGGCTGGCGTTGATGTTCGCCTTCAGGTTCTGGCGGTTGATCTGGTCGAACCGGCGTGCGTTCTCGTCCTCGCGTGACAGGGACTGGATGACGCGGACCCCGGAGACGTTCTCGTTGAGCGTGGCGTTCACCGTGGAGATCGCCTGGCGCACCTCGACGAATGCGCTGCGCGCCCGCTTCTGCCACACCACCATCACCATGACGAGGATCGGTACAGCGACGAAGGTCACCGAGGCGAGTTGGAGGTCACGCTGGAGCAGCACGAACACGACGACACCCAGGATGAGGATGTCCGAGAAGATCGTGAGCGCGCCAGAGGTCAGGAGTTCCTGCATCGAGGTCACGTCGCTCGTGACCCGGGACATGATGCGGCCCACCTCGTGGCGGTCGATGAACGACAGCGACAGCGAGTGGATGTGGTCGAACATCTGCGTGCGGAGGCGGTAGAGGACACGGTGGCCGATGTATCCGGTCTGTGTCAGTTGGAGGTACTGGAACCCCCACGCGACGAACACTAGCGCGGCAAGTTGCATGCCGATCCGCGCCACGCCGGCAACGTCGCCCTTGATCCCTCGGTCTACCGCAAGGCCGATGAGCAACGGCTGAAGGGTAGAGGTGACGGCGAAGCCGAGGACGCCGAGGACGGCGAGGAACGCGCGGAAGCGGTACGGGCGCAAGTACGGCAGCAGGCGTGC
>SCVR01000391.1 GCA_004296805.1 Dehalococcoidia bacterium | reverse complement strand
TAGCGGCGGCGGCCCCGAATCGCGAAGGCAGCGGCCACGACTGAGGTGGCCGCACCAACCGCAACGGCCCGGCGCAGCTGCCGGCCGTCCGTCATTGTCAGGCTGCCCCGGAGTGCCCGGGCGGCCTCACCCAGGCTCACCTCGCGCGTCATGAACGCAGGAAGCGCGGGCATCGGCTGGCGCGGTGCCAGGACGGTCACTCGAGGCTCGCGCAGCGGCTCACGGTGCGGTTCCTGACGAGGCTCGCGCTCGGCTGCGGGCCACCCGAAAGAGTGATCCTCGGAAGCGGAGGCAAGGACCGGACCAGGGGGCAGCGACTGAGCCTCGGCGGCCTCGATCACGACCGACGCATCGGGCGCGGACGGGACTGCCGAAAGTGGGTGATCGAAGTCGAGGATGACCTCGCCAAGCCCGCCGTGAGTCGACGCCAGCGCTGTGTGAGCGGGGACGGCGGATACCCCGTCGACAGGGGCAGCCGCCACTGAGGCGGCAGCAGCGTGCGCGACCTGGGCTGCTAGGCGACGTCCGGGACGACCCGGTGCGCCCTCCCGCGTGGTTGGCCGATCCGCGAAGGGCTCGAAACGAGCGTCACCTTGTGCACGCAGGTAGTCCTGTCCCCGGAGGGAGGGCGTCAGGCCTACGCTCTCCGCGCTCGG
Source organism: Dehalococcoidia bacterium (assembly GCA_004296805.1). Classification (GTDB taxonomy): domain Bacteria; phylum Chloroflexota; class Dehalococcoidia; order UBA2979; family UBA2979; genus SURF-43. The sequence goes on along the minus strand of SCVR01000391.1, from coordinate 3,589 downwards.
CATTGCCGGGCGCGGGATCGGCGCGGTTTCACGCACCATCATCGCGAGGCGCATGCGGCGGCGGCGAGAGCGCACCTGCACAACTACGGTCGTGATCAAGATCACAGCCAGTAGGGCGAAGACGAACGCCGCAGCAGCCACGGGCGGCAGTTGAGGCACAGTCACTCCTCGCACGGGGGAGCCGGGGGATCCCGGGGCTCCATCCTACTCCGCGCGTCCAGACGGTCGAGGGCGCTTGCGCAGGTGCCGGGGTATGCTCGGGACGTGGATTATGACCGCCTCGCCATCGAGTGCCAGTGGCTGCGCCGGACGATCGATTCGTCCCGGCTCGATCCCTATGTGATGATCTGCAACCACATCGTGCGTGAGGGCAAAGATTGCATCGGGCCGTTCCTGGAGAATCTGGAGACCGATTGCGGTCTCTGGGATCCGAACGAGGCCGCCCGGGCCCGCGCCGTCCGCCGCGCCGCGCGCTAGCGCCGGCCTTGCCGAGCGCGCCACTCACCCTTCGACGTACCCCAGCCACCTCGGTATCCTGCCGTCAGCACTGCACTGCACCACCGTGTGCGGCGTGGCGCTTCCCCCCTGCCGGCGTGCCGAACGCGCCCGCATCCGCCAGCACTACGCCCCTCGATGACGGAGGGGACCGATGGCCGGATCCACACCCGCCTCAGACGACGCCGCCCGCCTGACCGCGGAACAGCGAGCCGACATTGACGCGCTCCGTGCGGAGTGTGTCCCCACCCGCCGTGCGACTGTCGCCGCGGTCGAGGAAATCCTGTACGAGCCCCTCCCCGTACTCGACCACGGCTTCATCCGCGTGATCGACTACATGGGGGACGATGCGGCGGTCGTCCAGGCAGCGCGCGTGTCGTATGGCAGGGGCACGAAGCGACAGCGTGACGACCAGGGACTGATCAACTACCTCATGCGCAACTGGCACACCTCGCCGTTCGAGATGTGCGAGATCAAACTGCACGTGAAGCTGCCGATCTTCATCGCACGGCAGTGGATCCGGCACCGCACGGCCAACGTGAACGAATACTCCGCGCGCTACTCGATCCTGGACAACGAGTTCTACATCCCGGACGCAGCGAACATCGCGGCCCAGTCGTCGACGAACCGTCAGGGAAGAGGGACCACCCTCGACGTAGAGCAGGCGCGGCGTGTGCAGGCGATCCTGCGCGAGGACGCTGAGCGCGCGTACGGGCACTACGACGAACTACTGAACGAGGGCCCGGACGGCCAGCCGCGCGACCCCTCCTACGACGGGGTGGCGCGCGAACTCGCCCGGATGAACCTGTCCCTGAACTTCTACACCCAGTGGTACTGGAAGACGGACCTTCACAACCTGATGCACTTCGTCCGGCTGCGCGCCGATGCGCACGCGCAGTACGAGATCCGGGTATACGCGGACGTGCTCTCCGACATCATGGAGCGCTGGGTGCCGATGACCCACAAGGCGTTTGTGAACTACCGCCAGGGCGGCGCCCAGTTGTCCCAGCAGTCGCTCGATGCCGTCCGACGGATGCTCGCCGGCGAGTCGCTCACGGCGAAGTCCGTCGGGATGTCGCCGGGCGAGTGGCGCGAGTTGCAGGCACTCCTCGCCGGCGGCGCGCAGCAGATCGGCGGGGGTGCGCCCGAGGCCGACGAGGCCTAGGGCCGAGCGGCTAGTCCGTCGGGAAGAACCGCGAGCGCAGTTCCGCCCGCAGGTCACCTCGATGGTCGGGGTGGGCGATCGCGATCAGTTCCTCGGCGCGCTGGCGCTGGCTCTTCCCGGCGAGGCGCGCGATGCCGAACTCCGTCACCACGTAATCGGCGAACGTCCTCGGGACCGTCACAAACTGCCCGTCGGTCACCGCGCCCACGATGCGGGTGATGGTGCCGTCCTTCGTCGAGGACGGGAGCACGGTGATCGCTTTCCCGCCGTTCGCGAGTGAGGCGCCGATGTGGAACTCGGACTGTCCACCAGTGCCGTTGTACGTCGTCGTGCCGAGGGACTCAGAGCAGATCTGCCCCGTCAGGTCGACCGTGAAGGCATTGTTGATCGAGCACATCCGATCCTGCTTCGCGATCTCCAGGATCGAGTTCACGTGCTTGACCGCACGCACCTCGATCTTGCCGGACTTCTCCAGCCACTCGAACTCTTCCGGCGTGCGCGGGGCAACGGTCGTCGTGACGTGGAGGTTGCGGTCGACTGACTTGCGGGAGGAGTTGACTATCCCCTCCATCATCAGCGGCACCACCCCGCGAGGCGTGATCTCGGAGTGCCACCCCAGGTCGTGCTTCCCGTTGAAGAGTCCCAGTGGCACGAGGTGCGTCGCGGTGCGGCCCGCACCAATCTGCACGGTGTCGCCGTCCTTCACTATCTCGTTCACATACCCCACGATGATCCGGGCCTCTGCCGGTGGGACCGTCTCGGCCACCGGGGGCGTCTCCGTCAGGAGCGTGTCGACAAAGGCCGTCACCTCGGACACGTGGATGCGCTCCGTAGTGGGGACGTTCGGAAGGAACGGCCACACCTCGAAGATCGAGGTGCGGGCGCGGCGGGTGAAGTCCGCCTTCTGCCACGGAGAACCACCGAAGTTCACGTAGCCATCCGCGTCCGGTGGCGTGCACTGGGTCAGGAAGACATCCATGGGCTCGCGCTCACCTGCGCGGTGATCCCAGACGTTGAACTGGTTCGAGAATAGGTTGGAGTAGAAGTCGGCACGCTTCGCCTCAAGGGCAACCCGGCCTGTGGGGCCGACGTAGATCTCCGTGCGCAGGTCAAATGGCAACGCGGAGTAAGCGTCCGTGAACCACTCCTGGGCAGGCGTGGGGCTGCAGGCGTGGATGGTGACCTCGTAGTCCAGCTCCATGACACGGCGCAGGACCGCGGACATGAACGAGCGGGCGTCCCCACCGATCGGCGTGTAGACGATGTCTCCGCGCTGGATCAGGGCGGCTGCGTCATCGAACGACATCCGGCGACGCTCGTACTCCTCGCGCCATCCCGCCATCGTGACCTCCTCCACGCCAGACGTCCGATTCGCACGCCATTATGAACGTGGTGAATGGTAGGGCGAAGGCGCAAGCGCGGGTGAGGGTGCCCCGAGGGTAGATGGGCTACGGGCGGCGGGCGGAGACTCCCGCGTACCCGCCGCCAGCCGAGGGGGTCCGCGTCGGAGCCTGACCGACTGGATGTCCGTCCTCAAAGACGCGCGGAGCTTGCCGCCCGAAGGTGTACTTCGGGTTGATCAGGGCCACCAGCACGAGGAAGCCGATCACCATCGAGCCCTGCACCACAAAGAGCGTGGACGCGCCGATGTGGTCAGCGATGGCGCCGAGGGGCGCTGCCATGATCGGCATCGCACTGAAGGTAAGCATGTTGATGCTCATCACGCGGCCGTAGTACTGCGGCTCGGCCGCATCCATGATCATCGTGCTGTTTAGCGTCTGGTAGGCCGTCAGGAACAGGCCGAGGACGAGCGTCGCTGCGATCGCGCCTGAGAACCCGAAGGGAGTCGATAGGACGGTCATGAGGATCAGCCCACCGCCGCCCGCGAGGCCCGACAGCCATTGCAGCAGCGGCTTCCGGTCGAACGTG
>SCVR01000429.1 GCA_004296805.1 Dehalococcoidia bacterium | reverse complement strand
ACTTCCGACGGGGTGGCGATATTAACAAATTGCGTATTTATTTCTGAGCGCACATACTCAAATGTCAGCGGAAAAACAGGTTGCCATGCCTTTTGGTATTCCTCGAACACCACACATAGTAGACCTTGAATGATGCGCTGCTCGGTAGTTGTGAAGTCTCGACCTTCTCCTTCTACGCGCGTGTGAAAGCGTCCGTCACCACCAAACATGTTATCTACGACGAGAAAGACCAGATTTGGGTCCAATACGATCAGTCCTGTGCCACGCAAGGGTTTGGCCTGAATCAGATTAAAGCTGGTTGGCACCACGAGATTGCGAATGAATTCGCTGTATTTTTGTACTCTGATCGGGCCGACCGAAACCTCGACATCCTTGTGCATGTAATTGAACAGACCAATTCGCAAATAGCGGATGAAGCGCTCATTGATGAGCTCCAGCGCCGGCATATGCCCACGAATAATGCGCTCCTGGCGACCAAGATCATAGGCTTTGACACTGCCTTCAACGGAGGGGATATTCTCCGATGTTTCATCGGATGCATCAGTTACGCCTTCGAGTAAGGCATCGACTTCGTCCTGAGAGAGAAAATCTTGGGTCATGAGAGGAGGTACGTGATGGGAGCGATGGATTACTGGATGATGAACGTCGAGAACAGCACTGCCTGAATTGGAGCATCAGGTTCTGCATTATCGGCTGATTCAGCTACAGCAACGGGTGGATTTTTTTGCGGTGGCGGAGGCTCGATGACGTGGTTGGCAACATCGCGTAATTCATTCGCCAGTCGTTGTACGCCAGTGGCGGTTAGCAGATCGGATGCTTTTTTACCCATCATGGTAAGCGTCATGCGATGCTTGAGTTCAGGTTCATATTGTTTGATTAATTCTTGGCCATGGGGATCTTGCAGTTTGAGTTGCACTTCTGTTTGCAAATAAGCGTCTTGTTCTGAGGTTTGCAATTTGACGGTGAAGGGCTTGTCAAACTTGTAGAAAACGGGCGGTACATTGTGATCAACCTTTTTCTTTTTAGCGGGTGCATGAGATGTGGCTTCGGCGTCATCTTCCCCTTCGGCGGGTGCGGGTTTTTTCAGCAGAAAAAAGGCTGCGCCCCCAATCAACGAAAGAACGACTACACCAATGACGATGAACAACAGTAACTTGCTTTTTTTCTTCGGAGGGGCAACTGATGTTTCTTCCCCAGTTGGTTTGGCGGTTGCCATTTATTTTCTCCAGAATTTAGTGATTGAAATAAGCGTGGATTTTACGATGGCGTAATGGTTATTTACCGGTAACTCCAGGATCGCTAGACAAAAACGTCCACCATGCCATGAGCCCTGATGCCGCGTGAAGCGAACCCGCTTCCAGGTGGGTCGAGTGCGGCAACATAGCGCCCATTGTCTTGACGCATAACCGCAAGACCCTCATTTTTCGGATTCATAGGGTTTGAATC
>SCVR01000390.1 GCA_004296805.1 Dehalococcoidia bacterium | reverse complement strand
GGCGTCGGCCGCTTCCTGCAATGCGTCGAGCACTTCCTTCAGAGCGGGAGCGTCCTTCAGTCGGGCAGCGGCGTTCGCGACCGCGGGCAGTACGTCGGTGAGCAACGCCCGCACTGAGTTCGGGTGGCCTGCACAGGCCTCGGCCAGTGCCAGGAGCAGGTCGAGGGACTCTTGATGCCGTCCAGTGCCCTCGTACGCCGTCGCCAGCGCCAGCGCTTCGCCGATCGCGAGTTCGGAAGGCGGCTCGCCCGGTGCAACGTGGATCGAGGGTTCACCGATGACGGCGGGGGCCGAGATGCCGAGCGCGGTCTCGACCAGGCGAGCGAACGCGCCGTGGAGTTGGCCAGACCGGCTGCGGTGGGCCTGTTCGTCCACGGCAACGCCCGCCCGCACGGTTTCGACGGCCTTCGTCCATTCCCCCTGTTCGAACTGGCGGCGGGACTGCATCCGGAGGATGGTCGAGGTAGCGGCGAGGTCTCCGGCGATCCGAGCGTGGCGGTGGGCGCGTGTGAACCAGCGGCGTGCCCTTCCCAGGGCGCCGAGGTCGCCAAGCGCATCACCGATCCCGGCGGCTACCCGCGCGAGTGCCTTCTCTGAACCAGACCGCCGGGCAACCGAATAGGCCGCGCGCGCGTGATCGAGTGCGGCTGCGGGTTCGCCTCGGCGGAGGGCCATTGAGATCAGTCTGACGCGAAGGACTGACTCCAGTTCGGGGTCACCGAGTGACTGCGCCAGGGCGACAGCCTCGTCCGCGAGCCGCGCCGCGTCCGGGAGCCGTCCGAGGTTGAACGCGGCCAACGAAGCGTCTGCGAACTGCTGGGCACGCTGGCGGGCGTCGATGCCGTGATCTGCCTCGATGTGCTCCTGGAAGAGGGCGTACGCGGCGCGGTCATCTCCGGCATCCACGAGCCTGCGCAGGCGCCGCGCCGCGATCACGGGGTAGGGCAGCGGCTCGGTCGTGGTGCTGCGCAGGCCTTCGAGGAGTCGATCAGCCGTCTCGTGATCGCCGAGCCGGGCACAGGCGCGGCTGAGCAGTGCGACCACATGGGCCTTGAGGGTTGGGGCATGCCCGGCTTCAAGACTGGCGAGTGCGTACTCGAGTACGTACCTCGCGGATAGCGTGCGTCCTCGCTCCAGCAGGCGTTCGGCATGAGCAACGACCAGGCGGGCAGTCACATCATCCAGAACGACGGCTCCGCGGCGTGCATGGGTGGCCAGCGCAGCGAGATCAGAGGCGGGTGGCGCGGCGGCGGTTGCCAGCGCGAGCCGGCGTGCGAGGGCGTCCGCGGCGCGGGCGTGCATCGTTCGGCGGGTGAGGAGGGGGGTGTGCCGCACGACAGCGGCGCGCACTGCGGGGTCAGTGACCGCGAAGACGGGGTCGCCCGACGGCTCGGTGCCCTCGATCAACGCGACTTCCTCGAGGCGCTCGACGGCGCGATGGACTTCCGCGGGCGGCATTCCCGTGATGTGGACGACGTCGCCCAGAGAGGTGGCTGATCCGCGGAGCGCGATCGCCCGCAGCGCCGCGAGGCGTCGCCGGTCCAACCCTTCAAGCGTGCTGGGGAGCAGGGCCTCGATGGCGCTCAGGGGGTCGAGGTCACTGAGCAGCGCTCGCCCCTGCAGCACCTCCCAGCGGGTGGACGGGGTCATCTGGAGGACGCGGTCGCGCACGCAGGCGAGGTAGTACGCGTTTCCACCTGTCAGGTCGTACGCCGCCGCCGTGAACTCCGGGCTGAGGTTCTCGTCCGGAAACCATGATTCGAGGATGGCTGCGACGTCTGCTTCGTTGAGGTCCTTGAGCGTCAGCGTTTCGGCGCCGGAGGAACTCAGCGTCCGCAGGAACTCGCGAGCAGCACTATTGCGTTCGCCGGGACCTGACCTGGTGGTTGCCAGCACGAACATGCGGCGCGCCGGTGGCTGGCGGAGGATCGACTCGGCGAACTCAAGGTCAGCCACGGGGAAGCGATCGGCCGCGTCCAGTACGACCAGCAGGGGGCCGGTATGGGTGCGGAGTGCTGCGCGGACATCTCGTGCGGTCGCCCCGTCGGAGCCTGTCGACCGCACGTCGAGTTGTTCAGCAAGCTGGTCGAGGGCGCCAAAGCTGCGTCGCTCTGACGCCAGCGGGGCCAAGGCAAGGAGGGTGTGGACACCCTCGGCCTGAGCGTGTGCGGCGAGGACATATGCGAGGTGGGTCTTGCCGCTGCCAGCGGGACCGGTGAGGTGGGCTGCTGCAGGTGACTCGCGGGTGGTCCGTGCGAGAAGGTTTCGCAGTCGACGGAACTCGTGCGCGCGGCCAATCGCCGGAGGGCGCGAGTGGAGATGTGTGTCGGCTGGCCAGGCCACGTTCGTGTGCGCGTTCACGTTCACGATCGCCTTCTACGTCCTGAGACTGGGGTAACGGTACGCGGGCGCGTCAACACTCTTGAAATACGTAGCAGACGTATGGCGTCGCGATCGGCATCGCCGCACGATCCCCGCGCGTGCAAGGTTTCCACGCACCAGAGGGGGCACCGTGGATCGAATCGACGAACGCAACTACTGGGGCCGTCCGATGCGCCGGCGGAATCTACTCCGCGCCTCGGGCATCGGGGCCGTTGGACTCGCTGGCGCAGCGCTCATCGGCTGCGGTGGGAGTAGCGACAAGAGCAGCAACGGAGGCGACGCAGCGAAGTCTGCGCCTGCCGGTGGGGCAAAGCCTGCCGACAAGACCGTCGCGATCAAGCGCGGCGGCAAGTTGAACGTTGCAGTGGGGGCGGAGCCGCTCGGTTCTTTGAACCCGCACCGAGGCCAGGGCGGTGGCGACCACAAGTTCTTCTGGACGATGTTCGAAGGACTCGTGCAGTACAACCGCGAGGGCGTGCCGGACACGAAGTACTCGCTCGCGGAAGCATTCGAGGCCGTCGACCCAACCACGATCAAGTTCACGCTCCGTCAGGGCATCAAGTACCACGACGGCACGACGATGAAGGCGGAGGACGTCCGCTACAACATCGCGAAGGTGCAGTCGGAGGCGTACAAGTCCGCGGCCCGTGCGCAGATCCTCCCGGTGACGAAGGTCGACGTGGTGGATGACCGCACGGCGATCTTTAAGCTCGACAAGCCGAACGCGGCACTGTTGACGATCCTGGGCGACCGCGGTGGGCAGATGGTGTCTCCGACCGCTTTGGAGAAGGGCGTGGAGGCGTTCGACCGGAAGCCGCTCGGCGGCACCGGGCCGTTCAAGTTCGTCGAGTGGGTGTCTGACTCGCGCGTGCGTGTCCAGAAGAACCCCGACTACTGGCGCAAGGGCGTCGACGGGAACGCGCTTCCGTACCTCGATGAGATCGAATGGAAGGTCATCCCGGACAACAACGTGGCGCTGGCCTCGCTGGAGTCAGGCGAAGTGGACATCGTCGCTCCACCGTTGTCCGAGATGGACCGGTTGGAGAAGGGTGGCCAGTACCAGATCACGAGCTTCGTAGGCTCGTCCTGGAGCGGGATGTACTTCAACCTGAAGCTGGCCCCGACGGACGACGTCAACCTGCGACGCGCGATCGCGTACGCGATCGACCGCGAGGCGGAGAACAAGGCCCTGAACTTCAACCGCTTCCAGATCGCGACGGGCATCCTGACGCCGGCTGCGAAGTGGGCCTACGAGCCGGTCCCGACGGCGCCCAAGTTCGACCTCGCGAAGGCGAAGGAGTACCTGGCGAAGAGCAAGTACCCGAACGGCACGAAGATCACGTGCACCATCGCCACCTCTCAGGAGGCGGCGACCCGTGGTGCGCTGTGGCAGGACATGCTGAAGAAGATCAACGTCCAACTGGAGCTGATCCCGCTCCAGACGTACACGAACCGGATGTGGGTCGTGCAGGACGTCAACGCGCTGCAGGCGGGCTTCAGCATCCGCGCCGACCCGGACGGCACGCTGTCCGAGGTGGTGCACTCCAAGGGCTTCTACAACGCCGGTCACGTGGAGAACCCGCAGTTGGACGACATCATCGCCAAGGCGCGGGAGTCCTACGACACGAAGGAGCGCAAGAAGTACTACCAGGAGGCGGAGAAGATCCTCGCCGACCAGGTGTACGACGTGTACTCCACGTACAGCGCACAGTTCCGCGCGTCGCGGAAGCGGGTCCAGAACGTGGACCTGACCTTCGGCGCGGAGGGCAAGGAGCGGTACGACGAGTTCTGGCTGAACGGCTAGGCATAGCCGTCTGTCCGAACTCGACCGAGATCATCAGGGAGCGCCATGAACACCGAGTACGTGATCAACCGTCTGCTGCAGACGGTGCTGATCATGTTTCTGGTGTCGGTGATCACGTTCACGTTTGTGTCGGTGCTTCCCGGGGATCCGGTCGTCTTGCTGATCGGCCCTGAGAACGCTGCGACGATGACTCCACAAGCCATCGCGCAGGCCCGTGAAGAGCTTGGGCTGAACAAGCCACTCCCCATTCGGTATGGGGAGTGGCTTGGTGGCGTACTGACCGGGGACTGGGGTACCTCCGTCCGGACGCGTCAGTCAGTGCTGACCTCGATCCGAGAACGGGCGCCAGTCACCATCCAGTTGTCGGTCATGGCCTGGGTGATCTCGACGCTGATTGCGATACCGGCGGGTGTGGTGGCGGCCTTGCGACGGAACTCGTGGTTCGACCGCTCGGCGACTTTGATGTCCACCGTCGGCGTCGCGGTTCCCAACTTCTGGCTCGGGATCCTCGTACTGCTGCTGTTCGCGGTGAAGCTGGGGTGGTTCCCAGCCTCGGGATACGTCGACCCGTTCGAGCATCCCGTGCAGGGGCTCCGGACGCTGTTCCTGCCGAGCATGGTGTTGGGTTTGGCACAGTCGGCCACGCTGATGCGTCAGACTCGGTCGAGCATGCTCGAGGTGATGAGCCACGACTACATCCGGACGGCTCGGGCGAAGGGGCTCACGCCCTACCAGGTGACCGTGAGGCACGGTCTGCGGAACGCCCTGCTGCCGATCATCACCATCCTCGGCTTGCGGCTGGGCAACCTGATCGGCGGCTCAGTTGTCATCGAGACAGTCTTCGCGCTGCCTGGGATGGGACGCCTGGCTGTCGGTGGGATCTTCGCGCAGGATTTCCCCGTGGTGATGGGAGTGGTGTTAGTGATTGGCCTTGCCGTGCCGATGGCGACATTCCTGACGGACATCGCGTACGGAATCGCTGACCCTCGCATCAAGGTCGGCCGGTCAGCCTCGTGACCAACATTGCGCAACCGATTCCTGCCACGGCGCTCGCAGAGCAGCGGCGAGGGACCCCGAACGCGTTCCGGCGGCTCATCCGCCAGAGAGGCGCGCCGATCGCGCTTGGCGTACTCCTGATCGTGATCGCGTGTGCGGTCTTCGCACCGGCAATCGCGCCAGCGAATCCGGCGACCACCCATCCGCTCGAAGCGCTGAAGAGTCCCTCCAGCGCCCACTTCCTCGGTACTGACCAGCTCGGCCGGGATATCCTGAGCCGGGTGATCTACGGCGCGCGGATCTCGCTGCTGATCGGCTTCCTCGCAGTCACTCTGTCGGTGGTGATCGGTGTCCCACTGGGACTCATCTCAGGCTACTTCGGCGGCATGGTGGACCACGTGATCATGCGGGCGATGGACACGATTATCGCGTTCCCCCAGATCATCCTCGCGCTGGCGATCGTCGCGGCGTTTGGGGGCGGGATGCTGCAGGTGCTCTTCGCGATCAGTGTGGGGTCGGTGCCACCGTACTGCCGCGTCACACGCGCCCAGGTGCTGTCCGTGCGCGAAGAGGACTACATCCGGGCGGCCCAGTCGATGGGCTCGACGAACCTGCGGATCCTCGCGCAGCACGTGCTGCCGAACGTCACGTCGCCGCTCATCGTGCAGGCGTCGCTCGGTGTCGCGTTCGCAATTCTGGCCGAGGCGGGCCTGTCGTTCCTCGGAGTGGGCGTCGACCCGAAGACCGCGACGTGGGGCGGGATGTTGAGCCAGGCGTTGCCGATCATCAGGCGGGCGTTCCACCCATCGCTGTTCCCCGGGCTGGCTATCTTCGTGACGGTACTCTCGGTGAACGTGCTCGGTGACGCGTTGCGAGATGTCCTGGATCCACGGTTGCGCGGTCGCAGTTAGGCCTCAGTCGAGGTCGACCCGTTAGGAAGGCATGTGTCATGGATGTCGTTGCAGGTTGGCCCGGTCGGGTCGCCGAAGTAAATGTTGCGGTCGGTGATCAGGTCGCGGTCGACGACGAACTCGTCACGATCGAGTCGATGAAGATGCTCATGCCGGTCATGGCGCCTGTCGCGGGGCGTGTCTCGGAGATCTGCGTGGCGGTCGATCAGGCAGTGAACGAAGGAGAGACGATCCTGCGCTTGGACGCGTAGGGGGCTCCATCGTCTTGGACCGAACGAGGCGGCGCTGCTGCGCCGCCTCGTTCGGTGTGTGGGCGGGATGACCAGCGATAGAGGTAGAACCGCTGGCCATCCCGCTGGGGATACGGCCTACTGCACAATCATCACGGTGACCATGCCAAACATGCCGGCCTCGCTCTCCGCGTGGGTCAGGATGTGGCAGTGGAACGCCCACAGTCCGAGGTCCGTCGCCTCGATGAGGACGTCGACCCGTTCGCCAGGCGCCACGAGGACGGTGTCAGCCTTGTAGGGCTGCGGGATTGGGTAGCCGTCCTTCGCGAACACCGTCTGCACGATGCCGTGCAGGTGCATCGGGTGGATCTGCAGGCCCTCGTTCATGTAGCGGACGCGGATGCGCTCGCCCTGCTTGGCGACGATGGGAGCGGTCGCGGGGAAGCCCTTGCCGTTGATGGTGTACCCGAGCGGGCCGTCATTGAGGATCATCAGTTCCTCGCGGGCGACCTTTGGTTCGTCCGCACCCGCCACGATGAACGCGCCGAGCAAGCCCGACGGGATCTGGAGGGCGCCGTTCATGTGTGAGTGGTACATGTGCGAGCCGGAGTTCTTCACGGTGAACTCGTACGTGAAGGTCTCGCCTGGCTTCACCAGCGGCTGGGTCACGCCCGGGACGCCGTCCTGGGAGTTCGGGACCACGAGCCCGTGGAAGTGCATTGCGGTCGACTCGTCCAGCTTGTTGTGGAGGACGATCTTGACCTTGTCACCCACGTTCGCGCGGATCACCGGGCCCGGGATCATGCCGTTGTAGGCCATGCCCTTGCGGATGTCCCCGGGTGCCACTTCCCAATCGATGTTCGCGGCGGTGATGTCGTACACCTTGACGCCGTTCTCAATCTTGGGCTGCAGGTCGACGTTGCCCTGGCCCTTCGTCTTGGCGGGGAACGCCTTGACGCCGTCCATGTAGGACTTGTCCATCTCCTCGGCGGTCATCTTGTGCGTCGAGGAGGCCGCCGCCGGCCCAGCGGTGGGAGACACCGCGAGGGCGGCTTTCATGCCCGCCTCAGCGTGACCGGGGATCGAGCAGAGCAGGTCAACGCGCCCGTTGACCACCCCGACCTTCAGGTTGGCGTGTTCTCCCGGGTTGAGCGTCGGCGTCTTCGGGCCGCCCTTAACGGAGAGGTCGTGCGGGATGCCGCCGTGGTTGGTGACGCTGATGGTGACATCTGTCCCCGGGGCGACGGACAAGCTGTCCGGCCGGATGAAGAGGTCACCGAGTTCAACCTCCAGCGTTTTGGCGGAGGCCGCTACGGCAGCCGGCTTGCTGCCTTCGTCGGCGGTGCCACCGCCCTTGCTGGAGACCAACGCCGCCGTCGCGATGAGCACAGCCGTCACTGCGAGGATTGCGCCGATGACGCCGGCCATGGCCGACATCCCGGACTCGCGGGTGGGCGAATCATGTGCTCCACTGCTCGAATCTGCCATCGACTCTTTCTCCTTCTACCGCTTTCCGGGGTGGCTACGCCTCCACCGCCAGTTCTGCTTCGTGTGGGGGGTGGACGAGGAGCACGGGGACGCCCGGAAGGTGTCGCACGACGTGGTCCGTGACGGATCCAAGGACGGTGCGCCGGAGTCCACCTCGCCCGTGTGTGGCCATCACGACGACATCTGCGTGCAGCCGCAGCGCCTCGCTGACGATGACTTCGCCCGGGATACCCTGCAGTACCGCGACTTCCACGTTCTTCAGGCCGGCAGCCTGAAGGCGTCGGCGGGCCGCACCGAGGTTGACATCGGCGGCGAGTCGTTCGCCAGCCACGATCTCGTCGACGACGTTGAGCCCAATGGCGTTGCTCATCGCGAACTCGAACCCAGCCGAGGTCTTCGCCACGACCCGGGCGGGGTCGTCGATGACCTGTAGGATGGTGACGCTACCGGTGGGGTCGACGACCTGCGGGACATGTGCGATGGCGACTTGCGAGAGTGGGGAGCCATCCGTTGTCACGAGCGCATGCTTGAACACTTCGGTCTCCTCACAGTTGACGCTCATGCGCGCACGGCAGACTGGTGCCCTCGCATCAACCGGCTGAAGGCCATCTTGTCGGTCGGAAGTTGGTAGCCCAATGGACGGCAGTCACCGGGTTCGGGTGACGTTGCGTCCAATCGACGTGCTGGGGATTGCCCGAAAGTCACCCGGGGTATGTGACCCTCGCCTCGGAATGAGGACGCCAGATCCTGTGATACTGGGCTTCAGGTGAGTGAGCGCGCGTAGAGAAGGTCCAGATGCCGGTCGATCCCCCTCGTCAGTCCGGTGCCGCGATCCGCGTCATGCTGGTCGACGACCACGAAGTGGTGCGCCGCGGGCTGCAGTCCATCCTCGATCGGAATCCTGAGCTTCAGGTGGTTGGTGAGGCGGAGTCGGTCGCGTCTGCCTTACGTGAGTGCGGCATCGTCCACCCGGACGTGGTGGTGATGGACTTGCGGCTGCCGGATGGGTCCGGGGTGACTGCCTGCCGCGACATCCGCGCCACCTACCCCGACGTCAAGGTGCTGATCTTGACGTCGCACGCGGACGAAGATGCGCTGTTCTCGGCGGTGCTTGCCGGGGCCGCGGGTTACGTCCTGAAGGACCTCGACACCGTGGGGATCCAGCGGGCGATCATCACGGTCGGCCGGGGAGGCTCCCTGCTGGACCCCCAGATGACGACGCGGCTTCTTGAGCGGATGCGGCAGGGGAGCGCTCAGCACCCGGCCGACGACCAGTTTGCGACGCTGACACCGCAGGAAGACCGGATCCTGGACATGATTGGCGACGGCATGACAAACCGCCAGATTGCCGACCGTCTGTCCCTGAGCGAAAAGACCGTGAAGAACTACGTGTCCGAGCTCTACGCGAAGTTGCACGTCGACCGGCGCACTCAGGCTGCCACTCTGGCCACGGAACGACGGCTGCGGAAGGAGTAGCGCGCCGCGCGTTGCCGCGGTTGTGCGCGCTTCCTAGACTGGCCTGATACGGGCCAGGTCGGTCGAACGGCCCAGTTCAAGGTCAGGCATGAGCAACATCCCGTCCCTCCGCGACGACGCGTTTCGCGCGATTGTCGACGACGCCCCGGACGGGATCATCCTGGTAGATGCGGCCGGGCGGGTGATTTACGTCAATTACCAGATCACGGAGCTGTTCGGCTATTCGGACGCCGAGATCCGTGGGCAGCGCGTCGAGTTGCTGATGCCCGAGGACCGCCGGGCGGTCCACGTGATCCATCGCGAGATTTACCAGGAGCATCCTGAGACTCGTCCCATGGGGACCGGCCTCGACCTGATCGGGCGCCGCCGGGACGGCTCGACCTTTCCGGTGGAGATCAGCCTGAGCCGCCTGAGCACGGGGGATGAGGCGTTCTCAGTGGCAGTGGTTCGAGATGTCTCCCGGCAGAAGCGGGCGGAGGAAGCGCTCCGACGCAGCGAGGAGCGTCATCGCCTGCTGGCCGAACAAGCACAGGACATCATCTTCCGCTACCGCCTGTTGCCCGATCCGGGGTTCGAGTACATCAGCGCAGCCATGTTGCGTCTCCTTGGGTACCAGCCTGAGGAGTTCTATGTGGATGACCAACTGATCTTCCGCGTGGTCCACCCGGAGGACCGCGCGCTGCTTGAAGAGGCGCTCACGCCAACCGGGCCGCGCGCCTTCGTGTTGCGCCTCGCCCGCCGCGACGGGGAGTTCCGCTGGTTCGAGCAGAGCATGGCGCCCGCGACGGACTCGAATGGCGTGGTATCAGCGCTCGAGGGGATTTCGAGAGACGTCACCGACCGCCGTGCGGTGGATGAACAGCGCCAGCGCCTCGAGGCTGAAGTCGAACGGCAGTTGGAGCGCGAGCGGATCGCCGGCGACCTGCACGACGAGACGATCCAGTCCGTCTATGCGGTAGGGCTCGGGCTTCACGCTGCGCTCGCCGATGCCTCGGTGACGAAGGAGGCCGCGCTCGACCGGACGATCGAGGACCTCAACTCCGTCATCATCGAGTTGCGGACCTACATGCAGGGGCTCAGCGGCAAGTCATCCGCGATCCCGCCTGAGTCATTGTCGTTGCGGATCGAGTCGCTGCTGCGCGACCGGGGTCACACGCAGTGGACATCGAACGTGGCGCCCGACCTCGCACTGGATCCGGTGATCGAGCGGCATGTCTATCTGTTGGCGAAGGAGTTGATCTCGAACGTGCAGCGGCACGCAGGCGCGGACCACGCTTCGCTGAGCCTCGTCCGAGGGACGGGCGCTTCGTCCGATCGGCTTGTACTCCGCGTCGAGGACGACGGGGCCGGGTTCGACCGCGCGCAGGTGCCTTCCCATTCGTTTGGCTACCGCTCGATGGAGCAGAGGGTGGCGACGCTGGACGGCACGCTGGACGTCGACTCGAAGCCCGGGCACGGCACCACGGTGGTGATCACGCTTCCGGCCTCTCCCGCAGCGCCGGACTAGCCTCGTCGGGCGCGCACGAGCGCTGTCGTCCCGACCGCGGTCAGGATCAGACCGCTTCCACCACACAGCACGAGCAGGGCGAGTTGCTGCGGGCCTTGGAAGCCGATGACCACCGTCTCGACGATCAGCCACGCCAACAGGATCAATCCGAGTTTGAGGCTCGCGATGCCCGCGAGCC
>SCVR01000389.1 GCA_004296805.1 Dehalococcoidia bacterium | reverse complement strand
ACAAGATGCCGGGTCTGGCGGACGTCAGCGAGGTGCAGGTCGACACGCCGTTCGGCCCGCCGTCGGACGCGATCGTCCGCGGGCGGCTGGGCGAGACGACGCTGCTCTTCCTCCCCCGGCACGGCCGCGGCCACAAGCTGACCCCCTCGCAGATCAACTACCGCGCCAACGTCTTCGCGCTGAAATCGCTCGGCGCCCAGGGGATCATCTCCGTCTCCGCCTGCGGCTCGATGAAGGAGGAGCTCGGCGTCGGGCACATCGTGATCGTCGACCAGTTCTTCGATCGTACCCGCGGGCGCGCCGACACCTACTTCGACTGCGGCATCGCCGGGCACGTGCAATTCGCCGACCCGGTGTGCCCCGACCTGGCCCGAACCCTCTGCGACGCGGCGGTGAAGCTCGGCCTGCCCGTGCAGCAGGGCGGCACGTACATCTGCATGGAGGGCCCCGCGTTCTCCACGCGCGCCGAGTCGCGCATCTACCGGCAGTGGGGCGTGGACGTGATCGGGATGACCAACATTCCCGAGGCGAAGCTGGCCCGCGAGGCCGAGCTCTGCTACGCGACGATCGCCATCCCCACCGACTACGACTGCTGGCGCGCCCCCGACGCCAACATCGACGTGGCGACGATCGTCCGGGCGCTGCAGCAGAACGTGAAGCGCGCGCAGGACGTGATCCGCGAGGCGGTGCCGCACTTCTCGCTGCCGCGCACCTGCGGCTGCCCCACGGCGCTGGACGCGGCGCTGATCACCGAGCGCAAGGTCATCCCGGCCGAGCTGAAGGAACGGCTCAAGCCGCTCCTCGGGCGGGTGCTGGGAGGCTGAGCGATGAGCATCCTCGTCGTCGGCTCGATGGCGCTCGACGACCTCGCCCTCCCGTCCGGGTCCTTCAAGAACGTCCTGGGCGGCTCCGCGACCTACTTCTCCCTCGCCGCCGCGCCGCTCGCCCGCTGCCGCGTGGTGGCCGTCGTCGGCCGCGACTTCCCCGCCGCGACGCTGCGCCGCTTGCGCGCGAAGGGGATCGATCTCTCGGGGGTCGAGCAGGCCGCCGGGCGGACCTTCCACTGGTCGGGACGCTACCCGCGCGGGTTCTGCGGACGCGAGACGCGGTTCACGAAGCTCGGGGTGTTCGCCGAATTCTCGCCGGTGATCCCCGAGGCGTGGCGGGACAGCCGGACGGTCTTCCTGGGCAACATCGCGCCGGAGCTGCAGGCCAAAGTGCTCGACCAGGTCCGCCGGCCGCGTTTCTCGGCGATCGACACGATGAACTTCTGGATCGAGGGCGAGCGCGAGGCGCTCGACTCGGTCGTGCGGCGGGTGGACGGGGTCTTCGTCAACGACGAGGAAGTGCTGCAGTGGACGGGGGCGTCCACGGTCTTCGACGGCATCGGGCAGCTGCACCGCAAGGGGCCGTGGGTGGTCGTGGTGAAGCGGGGGGAGTTCGGCGCGTATCTCTCGTGCCGCGGGGCGTTGACCTTCGTGCCGGCGGTGCCGGTGCGCAAGGTGATCGATCCGACGGGGGCGGGGGACGCGTTCGCGGGCGGGTTCCTCTCGGCGGTGGATCGCGCGCCGCGGCTCGACGGAGCGGCGTTGCGCGGCGCGCTGACGACAGCCTCGGCGGTGGCGAGCTTCGCGGTCGAAGGAGTGGGCGCCGACGCCCTCGCCCACCTCGAACGCCGCGGGATCGAGCAGCGACGCCGCATCCTCAAGAAGCTGGTCGAGACGGGGTGAGCCCTCACGCAGGACTTCGCTCGTAGTCAAGATGGAGCGACCGGCTCCGTTTCGCCAGTCCGTAGGTTACGCTGCGGAACGGAGTTCGAACCGTAGCGCAGAGCTACAAGCGAAAGGAGCCGGTCGATGAAGGATGATATCCGATTCGTGGGGCTGGATGTACACGCGGAGACGATCACGGTGGCGGTGGCGGAGGCCGCGGGTGGCGAGGTGCGGGAGTTGGGGACGATCCCCAACCGGGAGGAATCGATCCGGAAGTTGATCAAGAAGCTGGGGCCGACGGAGGGGCTGCACTGCTGCTACGAGGCGGGGCCGACGGGGTACGTGTTGTACTGGCAGCTGACGCGGATGGGGGTGGCCTGCGTCGTCGTGGCTCCGACGTTGGTACCGGTGCGTCCGGGGGATCGGGTGAAGACGGATCGTCGGGATGCGCGCAAGCTGGCGCGGTTGTACCGAAGCGGTGAGCTGACGCCGGTCTGGGTGCCGGACCAGGCGCACGAAGCGCTGCGGGACGTGGTACGCGCGCGAGAGGCAGCGAAACGGGATGAAACGCGCGCCCGACACCGTCTCAGCAAGTTCCTCCTGCGGCACGGCCGGCGGCCGGGAAAGAAGCTGACGGCGTGGACGGTGAAGTACCTGGAGTGGGTGCGCAGCGTCCGGTTCGAGCACGAGGCGCTGGAGGCCACGCTGCTGGACTACCTCACCGAGGTGGACCACATGGCCGAACGAGTCTTGCGCCTGGAGCGGGCGATCGACAAGGCAGCTGAGAAGATGCCGGCCACGATGAAAGCGGTGGTCGACGGACTGCAGGCGCTGCGCGGCGTGAAGAAGATCTCGGCAATCACCGTGGTGGCGGAGGTGGGGCCGATGTCGCGGTTTGAGAAGCCGCGGCAACTGATGGGCTACAGCGGTGCGGTGTCGCGAGAGAGCTCGAGCGGCGAGCACGTCTGGCGCGGGAGCATCACCAAGACGGGCAACGCGCACCTGCGGCGCATCGTGGGCGAGGCGGCCTGGTCGTACCGGCACCGGCCCGGTCTTGGGCCGGCGCTTCGCAAGCGGCAGGCGGGCCTGAGCGAGGAGGTAAAGGCGATCGCCTGGAAGGCCCAGCACCGACTGCACGATCGCTACTACCAACTCCTGGGCCGCGGGAAGCACAAGAACAAGGTGGCCACGGCCATCGCCCGGGAGCTGCTCGGCTTCATCTGGGCGATCGGCGTCCAGGTGGAGAAGGAACAGGCGCAGAAGGCCAGCGGCAAGCCGCTGGCCGCTTAGGAGAGAAGGAAGCAGGCGAACGGCATGGGACGGGGTGAACAGCGGTCGAGGGGCACGCGGAAAGGAGAACCCTCGGCGCCCCTATGCGCTACGGCTTCGGCCCGAACGCGCGCGTGTAGTCCGAGGCAGCTCCCGACGGATCAGGACCATGACGGCGAGCGCGCAGCTCGATCCGCGGATATCAGTCTGATCAACCGTCGGCTCAGCTTCCTCGGCCGCTGCTCATCCCGTCCCGTACCCAAGGAGGGTGATCCCTGAGTGGCGCCCGAGATTCACTTGACCGGTCGCTCCATATCAGGGGCGTCAGGCAGCCCCGAGCGAGCATCGCGAGTCGAGGGGCAACTGCGCCCGCGGGTCTTGACGATCTCTGCATCGCGGTCCACGGTCTGGGCGGAGGAGTTGATGCCGGAGGTCAGCCGGTTATTCGGAATCGTAATTCGCCCTTTTTTCCACGGCGACCACCAACCGCCGCACTTCCATGCCGCCTATGAGGAGTA
>SCVR01000388.1 GCA_004296805.1 Dehalococcoidia bacterium | reverse complement strand
TCGAACAGCGAAGGCCGCTTCGCAGCTGGATACCAGGAGGTAACGGTGGATACAGACCTTGTTGATCGCGCGCTGCGCGCGTTCGGTGAGGCGGTCAACCTTGTGGAGCCGCTTCGAGTCAAGGTGTGGCGCGACCGAGGTCTGACGATCGCACAGATCGGGATGCTCTTTTTGCTGCACGAGCAGGACGGGCAGTCAATCGGCGAAGTGGCCAGGCGGTTGCGTTCGCGGCCCGCCACGGTCACAGGATTGGCCGACCGGTTGGAGCGGGCTGGATTCGTCCGGCGCGGTGGTGATGAGTTCGACCGGCGCATCGTGCGTCTCAGGTTGACGGACGAAGGGCACCGCGTGCTCGATGAGATCAGGGCGGAAAGTCGCGCCTACCTCGGTGCGGCCTTCGAAGCACTCGGGCATGCAGACACGATCCGTTTAGCCGACCTGCTTGGTGCGTTCGTCTTGGCGGCCAGCATCGCGGCTGAGCGCCCAGAGGCAAAGACGGTAACCGGGTGATTACTGGAAACAGGGTGCGCGGATGAGCCAAGGCCCATCGATTCTGCCGACTGAACGCGAGAGCGGACCACTCGCTGCGTGGGGCCGATACGCGGCGATCCACTGGCGTCGTGTGCTGTTCGCGTGGCTGATCTTCGTCCTCACGCTGGGAGTTCTCGGACTTAACGCGCGTGGACGGTTTGCGGACGACCTCAAGCTCCCGGGCACCGAATCCCAGGCAGCTCGGGATCTGCTCGAGGAGCGATTCCCGCAGCAGGCTGGAGACCCGGCGCTCCTAGTCATGCAGGCTCCGAAGGGGTTTGACGATCCGGCCGTGCACTCCCGTGTCGAGGAACTGACAAAGGAATTCGCGACACTACCCGAAGTGGTCGCAGTGATTTCGCCGTACGAACCCGGGAATGGAGCGATCTCGCGTGACCGCATGGTTGCTTTCGCGACTGTGCAATACGCGGGCAGGGGCATCGAGGTCGCCGAATCCAGCATCAGCGCACTGCTCGACCTGGTGGACAGTCGGTCCACGCCGGACGTCCAGCTCGAAGTTGGCGGTGCCGTAGTTCAGTCTGGCGAGGTGGTTCCGCCCGGGCGCTCGGAGGCGATTGGTATCGCTGCGGGGGCCCTCATCCTGCTGGTCGCTTTTGGTTCCGTGGTAGCCATGGGACTGCCGATGGTGACCGCGCTCTTTGGTCTTGGGACTGGGATCGTGTCGATCTTGCTCCTCGCTCGGCTGCTCAGCATGAGTACGTTTACGCCAGCATTTGCGGCCATGATCGGTATTGGCGTCGGCATTGACTACGCACTTCTTGTCGTGACGCGCTATCGCGAAGAACTTCATCAGGGGGAGCCTGTGACCGAGGCGGTCGCGGTTGCCGTTGACACCGCTGGGCGCGCAGTGATCTTCGCCGGCGGCGCAGTCGTGATCGCATTGCTGGCACTCACGGTCGTCGGGATCGAGTTCGTCGCCGCGATGGGCATCGCGGGGGCCACTGTCGTTGCCGCTGCGGTGCTGGTGGCTGTGACGTTGCTCCCAGCCTTGCTCGGGCTGGCAGGTACACGCATCGACCGGCTCAGTATCCCCGCGTTTCATTCGGTCGAAACCGGCGATGGATCGAGCATCTGGTACCGGTTCGCTGGGGTCGTGCAGCGACACGCGATCCTCTCGTGCCTCGTGGCGCTCGTCATCCTGCTGACGCTCGCTGCTCCGGCGTTGGACATGAGGATTGGTTCCTCGGATGCCGGGAACAACCCCAAAACCCTACACAGTCGGCGCGCATACGACCTGCTTGCAGCAGGCTTCGGCCCAGGCTTCAACGGGCCCTTTATCGTTGCGGTTGACCTGCCTGCAGGTGACTCGACCGCCACACTTTCTGCATTGGGCACAGCACTAGGAAACACGGCAGGGGTCGTCTTCGCATCCCCGGCCCGACTTAGTCCAAGCGGCGATGCTGCGGTAATCTCGGTGATCCCAGCAGGGTCCCCCCAAGACGAGTCCACTGGGCAGTTGCTGAAGCGTCTTCGCAACGAGGTGATCCCTCAGGCGACTGCCGAGACGGAACTCCATGCCTACGTCGGCGGCCTCACGGCGGCATTCGATGATATCGGTGCCCGAATTGCGTCGCGGCTTCCGGTCTTCTTCGCCATCGTGATCGGGCTGAACTTCCTCCTGTTGATGGCGGTGTTCCGCTCGGTCGTGGTCCCCATTAAGGCCGCGGCGATGAACCTGTTATCGATCGGCGCGGCCTACGGCGTACTAGTCGCGATCTTCCAATGGGGGTGGCTGTCGGGACCCCTGGGCACCGGCGGCGAGGGGCCGATCGAGTCGTTCCTCCCGATGATGCTGTTTGCGGTGCTGTTCGGTCTCTCCATGGACTACGAGGTGTTCCTCCTGTCACGCATTCGTGAGAATTACGTGCATGGCATGGGGAACTCCCTGTCAATCACCCACGGCGTGACTCAAACAGCGCGCGTCATCACTGCTGCGGCGGCGATCATGGTCGCCGTGTTTCTGAGCTTCGCGCTGAGCGAGGGAAGAAT
>SCVR01000387.1 GCA_004296805.1 Dehalococcoidia bacterium | reverse complement strand
GAGGCAGCCGACGGCAGCGACCCCTCCGACGATGGCCAGCCGGGGTCGCAGGGCGGCCAGCCCTCGCCGATGGGCCAGCGAGGCCAACAGGGCCAGCGCGGGCAGCGACCTCAGGGTGGGCAGGGACAGGACGGCCAGCCCGGTGAGGCCAACGGCCAGCCCTCGGACGGCGGCGACCCCGAGCAGCAGTTCCGGGACATGCTCCAGCGCATCGCGGAGCGGAAGCAGAACTTCCTCGACAACCTCCCCGAAAACGCGCCCGGCCAGATGAAGGCGCTGCAGGACTACGAGTTCCTGAACCCGGAGGCCCAGCACAAGTTCCAGGAGCTCGTCGACCAACTCCGTCAGGCGATGACCGGCCAGTTCTTCAAAGACGTGCAGAAGATGGTCGAAGAGATGTCGGACGGCGACAAGCAGCGCATGAAGGACATGGTCCGTGCGCTGAACGACATGCTCGCGCAGAAGATGCGCGGGCAGGAACCCGACTTCGATTCGTTCATGCAGCAGTATGGCGACATGTTCGGTGAGAACCCGCCGCAGTCGCTCGAAGAGTTGATGGCGCAGATGCAGGCGCAGATGCAGGCGATGCAGTCTCTGATGGCCAGCATGCCGGGCGACCAGCGTCAGCAACTGCAGGACATGCTGGCCCAGCACCTCGGAGACCCCGAGCTCGAGGACGAGATCTCTCAGTTGGCCCAGAACCTGGAGTTCATGAACCCGAGCCGCGAGGACGCCCAGTCGTACCCGTTCCGCGGTGACGAGGAAGTCGGCCTCGAACAGGCCATGCGCCTCATGAACGAGATGAACAGCATGGATGATCTCGAGAACGACCTCGAGCGCGCCCAGTACAACGGAGACCTGGACACCGTCGACATCGACCAGTTGCGCGAATTGCTGGGCGACGACTCCGCGGAGCAGTTCGAGGAGTTGAAGAAGCTGCTCGAAGTCCTCGAACAGGCTGGCTACGTCCGCCGCGAGGGCGACGAGTGGCAACTGACTCCTCGCGGCACGCGGATGATCGGGCAGACCGCCCTCGGTGAGATCTACAAGCAGTTGAAGAAGCAGGGCCTGGGTAACCACCCGGCGCCTGAGTCCGGTCGCTACGGCGAACGCCTCGACGAGTCGAAGCCGTACGAGTTTGGTGACCCGTTCCACCTTGACCTGCGTAAGACGTTGATGAACGCGATCGAGCGCGGTGGTGGTGGCACGCCGGTCAAGATGAGTTCGGACGACTTCGAGATCAGCCGAAGCGAACTGGTCACTACGACGACCACGGTTCTGATGGTCGACCTGTCGTGGTCGATGGCGTTACGAGGCTCATTCCAGGCAGCGAAGAAGGTCGCGCTGGCGCTACAGAACCTGATCAAAGCGCAGTACCCGAAAGACTCCCTGTATGTCATCGGCTTCTCGGCGTACGCCCGAGAGTTGAAGCCGCACGAGTTGCCTTACGTCCGGTGGGACGAGAGTGTGCTGGGCACCAACATGCACCACGCCCTCATGCTGGCGGAGCGCATGCTGGCGAAGCATCGAGTGGGCACCAAGCAGATCCTGATGATCTCGGACGGCGAGCCGACAGCCCACCTGGAGCGAGGGCGTTCGCAGTTCGCCTACCCGCCCAGCCCGATCACCATCCGAGAGACGCTGAAGGCCGTGAAGCGGGTCACGCAACAGAACATCACAATCAACACCTTCATGCTGGACCGGAACTACTACCTGAAGGAGTTCGTGAACCAGCTGGCGAAGATCAACGGTGGCCGCGTCTTCTACACGACTCCCGAGAAGCTCGGGGAGTACATCCTGGTGGACTACGTGGCGCACAAGCGGAAGCACCTGACCGGGCGCTAACCGAGCGGACGGAGTCTCGTCTTCGTGCGACGGCCGCTCGTCCTGGGGGCTCTACTATTCGCCGTCCTCGTGATCGGCACGTTCTGGTATTCCGTCGTCGAGGGTTTCGGCTTCGAGGACGGGCTGTTCATGGCCGTGATCTCGCTCACGACTGTGGGGTACGGCGAGGTCCAGCCACTCGATGCGAGCGGGCGGGCGTTCACGATCGCCTATCTGCTTGTCGGCGTCGGGGTCCTCTTCTACGTCGTCACCGTGGAAGTGGAGACAGTGATCGTCGGAGGGGTGGCGGACGCCTTCGGGCTGCGACGCAACCGCGGGAAGGTTCGGCGGATGAACGATCACGTGATCATCTGTGGGTTCGGGCGAGTCGGCCGCGAGGTCGTCGAGATGCTGGCGATGCGGGGCGTCCCGCACGTGGTGGTGGACATCGACGTTGCCGCGACGTCATCGATCTCCGGCAAGCACGTCGCGACGGTGGTGGGCGACGCGACGCAGGAGGTGACCCTGCGGGAGGCCGGGATCGATCGGGCGCGGACGCTCATTGCGGCAGCTGATTCTGATGTGCAGAACACCTACATCGTGTTGACTGCGCGGGCGCTGAACCCTCGTCTCGTCATCGTGGCACGGGCAGGGTCGGACTCGGCGGAGCGGCGACTGAAGGCAGCGGGCGCGAACAGCGTCGTATCGCCCTATCAGATCGGCGGGCGGCGGATGGCGCTGGCGGCGGTACAGCCGGCGTTGGTCCAGTTCGTCGATCGCATCACGACTGTTGAAGGGGACGGAGGGAACATCCTCGGCGAGGTCGTGGTGGAGTCAGGGGCGCGAGGTCTGGACGGGCGTGACCTCGAAGCGGTTAACGTGGAGGCGCCGCGGATCCACATCCTTGGGATG
Organism: Dehalococcoidia bacterium; assembly: GCA_004296805.1. Lineage (GTDB taxonomy): Bacteria > Chloroflexota > Dehalococcoidia > UBA2979 > UBA2979 > SURF-43. Next base: position 4,019 of record SCVR01000387.1, on the reverse strand, counting down.
GAGCGTGAAGGCGAAGGGTTCACCGTGGGTCCGTCCGGAGATGTGCGGCTCCGGGTCGGGGATCGTCTCTTCGTGTACGGAGATCCCGTGGACATCGCGGCCATCGGAGGGCGCACGGTCGCCTGACCCTCGTCCCTTGCCCGGCCAGAAGACTGGGCGCATGCTGGAGGCCCACCCGTGAGAGGCCTGCCCATGTCCCGCCCCACCCGAGGCTCGCACGTCGCCTTGCTCATCGGCCTCGTGCTGGCGGCCACGATCGCCGGTTGCGGCGGCGGTGGCGGCGACCAATGGGACTCGAAGAGCGTCGAGCAGACCGTCGCCTCGGCACCATTCCAACCCATCCTCGTCAACTCCAACCTCGGCGTCGGCAAGAACCGGATCGCCCTGGCGTTGTTCGACCAGAACCAGGAGCTGATCAACTCTGCAGAGGTGAAAGCGACCTTCTACCACCTCGACAAGGAGCCGAAGGGCGAGCCGAAGAACCCGAAACGCGTGAGCGAGGCAACCCTCGTGGCGAGGACGCTGAAGGGCGTTGGCGCGGCACGCATCGACGGCACGGCAATGGCTTCGCGGGTAGCCGCTGCTCCTGCAGCGGCAGCCGTTGACGGACACATTGGGCACGACAGCACGGTGTTCGCGGCGCTGGTGGACTTCGACCGCGACGGATTCTGGGGTGTGTCGTTGGACATCAAGACGGGCGACAAAAGCTACTCGGGGATGCGCGTCGTCTTCGCTGTTCAGGACCGCACGCTCGAGCCACGCGTCGGCGACCCCGCGCCTGCGACGAAGCAGCTCACGATGGCTGACGTGAAGTCGGTGGAGGAGATCGACACGTCGCCGACTCCGAACCCGGAATTGCACCGGATCACCATCGCCCAGGCTGTCGCAAGCGGGAAGCCGAGCGTGATCGCCTTCGTGACACCCGCCTTCTGCCAGACGCGGTTCTGCGGTCCCACGCTCGACCAGGTCGTGGTGCCCGCCTTCAACGAGTTCAAGGGGCGTGTGAACGTCTTGCACGTTGAGCCGTACGACATTGCGAAGGCGAAGGGTGGCAAGCTCGAACTCGTGCCGGCAGTGGAAGACTGGAAGTTGCTGGCTGAGCCGATCATCTTCATCGTCAACAAGAACGGGATTGTGACGGCGAAGTTCGAGGGGATCATGGACTACGCAGAGGTCCGCGACGCGATCACCCAGGCGCTCTCCCAGTAGTGTCATCGGGGCCGATGCGCCCGCCGCGACTGGGCGGTAGGCTCCATCCGATGCCTCGTCTCAGACCACTCCAACGCCGCGAGCAGATTGCCCTCCTCGTGCTGGCGGTGCTGCTGGTCGTGATGACGGTGGATGCGGGGCTCCGCCTCCGAGACGCCCGACGTGAGCTGAAGGCGTCGATTGTCCTGCTAGACCGCTCGAAGGCCACCCTCGGTCCGCTCCTGCAGTTCGACACCAGCGTGTGGCCGGGCCGTGACGGTTACAGCCAGTTGCAGGCCGACCTCCGGAGCGCGGAGGGGCACCTGCGGCGCGCCGACCGGCGGTTGGGGTATCTCCAGTGGTTCTCGTTCCTCGGGTGGGTGATCCCTCGTTACGGCGAGACGATCCGAGATGGGCCAGCGCTGCTCGACTTCACGAGTGAGGTGACCGCTGATGCCGCCGGCGTCCTACAGGAAGCGAGCCCGCTCTTCGTCGGGACGGGGAATTCCGGCGAACGCGCCCGCGCTGTCTTCGTAGGGCGCCACGCCGCGCTGGACGCACACCTCGGTGGGCTCGAGGGACTCCAAGCGGACGGCGCGCGTCTGTCGGCCGTGCGCTGGACCGGACCGGCGCGACGCGCGGCAACGCTGCTCCCTGAGTTGAACGATGACCTGGCTCGCGTGACATCGGTACGCGCGACGGTGACAAGAATGGCGGCGGGCCTCGACCCTCTCCTCGGATACGGCGCCCCGCGGACATACATCATCCTGGGACAGAACGAGCAGGAGATCCGACCGACGGGCGGGTTCGCCGGGACGATGGGCCTCGTGAAGTTGGTGGACGGCAAGATTGCGACCTTCGAGTACGCCTCGGCGTACGAGTACGACCCGAAGCCGGACAAGCTACGGAAGCCGCCAGACGACTTCGCCATCGGCAGCGGGGTGGTCTGGTGGTACGTCCGCGATGCGAACTGGTGGCCTTCGTTCCCCCGGAGCGCCACGGCGTTCCAACAGTTCCTGAGCGAGGACCGTGACCTTCGCACGGACGGTGTCGTCGCCGTGGATACGGAGATGCTGCGGCTGCTCTTGCAGGCTCTGGGCCCGATGACTGTCGAGGGTGTCGATGTGCCGCTCACGGCGGAGAACTTCTACGTGGTACTGGAGGAGGAGATCTTCGGCGAGGATCCGAACGTGGGAGCGAAGAAGCGCTCGATCCTCGGCAAGGTCTTGCAGCAGAGTATCGACCGCCTGCAGTCCGCCGACGCAGACAAGGTTCCGGCGCTTGTCAGCGTCCTGCGCGAAGGGGTGGCGGGACGTCATCTCCAACTGTTCGGGAACGACCCTCGGGTCCAGGCCGTCGCCGAGGGCTTCGGCGCCGATGGCACGCTGCGACCTCGTGAGGGACGTGACTTCGTCGCCGTCGTCGATGCGAACGTGTCGTACTCGAAGATCGCCGCGGCGATCAGCCGGGAGACCACGTACCTCCGACGGGGGGACGGACGGGTCGACCTCTTCGTGTCGTGGCGGAACACGCTGAGTCAGTTCGCCGGCCAGCGGTACAAGCGTCTGGGGAAGGGCGGCCTGCTGTATCGCCCGGAGCTCGGCGGATTGACCCGGGAGAATGGCCTGTACGCCAACATGTTCCGGATCGTCCTGCCGCCAGGCAGCACCGTCGAAAGCGTCGAGGGCTTCCATCCCATCTTCCGGATCGAAGATGGCATGACCGTGCTCTTTGGGCGGGTGGTGGTCGTCGATGGCGATCAGCAGACGGTGGCCGTGACTTACCGCCCCGCCGGGAGCCCGACCGGGGTGGATGTCTGGAAGCAAGGTGGCCAGGAACAGGACCGTCTGCGGATCCTGGTCGCGAATGGCCGCCAGCAGGAGACTCTGTTCGAGGGCGCATTCGTGAAAGACACCGCGGTGTCCTTCCAGCCGGTGGCCCCGACCGGCCCTGGCCGGTAGGCCGTCATCTGCCGCTTCCGGCGGGGTCGGACTAGGATGGCCGACGGGGGATAGGGGACGGAGCCGGACGTGTCGCCTGCGGCCACCTCGCTCCCCGAGATGCAAGCGCGGGCGCGTGCAGTGCGCCGCTTCGCAATGCAGGCGACCGCACGCACTCGTGCCTCCCACATCGGCAGCGCACTCTCGGTCACGGACATCCTCGTCGCTGTCTACTTCGCCGCGATGCGTGCCGACCGCACGGGTCTCCTGGGCGACCACTGCATCCTGAGCAAGGGCCACGCGGCGGTCGCGCTCTACGGCGTCCTGGCAGAGCGCGGCGTGCTGGGTGCGTCTGAAGTCGAGCACTTCTACGAGAACGGCAGCCTGCTTGCTGGTCACCCCGAACCGAACGAGAAGGCCGGAATCATCTTCGGGAGTGGTTCGCTGGGGCACGGGCTACCCGTGAGCAACGGGATGTCCTTCGGAAAGCGCCTCGGCGGGTCGGACGGACATACCTGGGTGGTGATGAGCGACGGGGAGTGCGAGGAGGGCTCCACGTGGGAGGCGGCGATCTTCGCCGCGCAGCACCGCCTCGGGAACCTGACGGCGATCGTCGACCGCAACGGGATCCAGGGCATGGGCTCAACTGAGTCGATCATGGGCCTCGAGCCGTTCGCCGATAAGTGGCGGGCCTTTGGATGGCGCGTCATCGAGGTGGACGGGCATGACCTGCAGGCGCTGGGCGATGCCGCGCAGCCCGGCCGGTCGCCGAGCCAGCCCACGGTCGTGATCGCGCGGACGACGAAGGGGAAGGGCGTTTCGTTTATGGAGGCGAACAACGACTGGCACTACCGATCCGCGAATCCCGAAGAACTCGCGACGGCGCTTGCG